>NZ_JBHUAL010000008.1:0-87037 GCF_042789775.1 Kitasatospora sp. NPDC056800
GGGCGGGGGCCGGCCGGGGGCGCGGCGGCTGCGGGGCGGCTGCGGCCGCAGGGCGGGGTCCGGCCGGGGGCGGGAAGTCCGCCGCGCCGCCCGGGGCGGTGGTGAGCCGCAGCGCCAGGGCCGGGTCGTGGCTGAGGATCGCGCGCTGGAGGCGTCGCAGGTCGCGGCCGGGCTCCAGGCCGAAGCGGTCGGCGAGCAGGTCCCGGGTGCGCCGGTAGCGGTCCAGCGCCTCGGACTGGCGCCCGCAGTTGTAGAGGACGACCATCAGCTGGGCGACCAGGCGTTCCCGGGTCGGCTCGGCCTCCAGCATGGACTCCAGTTCGCCGATCAGCTCGCGGTCCCGCCCCATCGCCAACTCGGCCTGGATGCAGTCCTCGTGGACGGCGAGCCGGGTGCCCTGGAGGGCGGCCAGCTCGGGCCAGGTGAGCCCGGCGTCGCTCACGTCGGCGAGCACCGGACCGCGCCACAGGCCGAGGGCGCGGCGCAGCAGTTCCGAGGCCCGCGTCCAGTCGCCGGCCGCCAGTCGGGCCCGGCCCAATGTGACAAGCTCATGAAATTCCGTGAGATCGAGCTGTTCAGGCTCGATTCTGAGCACGTATCCGGGCACAGTGGTATTCAGCGCGGGTTTCCCGTCCGCCGGCTCCCCGACCGCCTGGAATGCGCGGCGCAGCCCGGCCACCGAGTTCTGCACCATTTTCCGCGCCGTGGACGGACGGTCATCGCCCCAGAGTGCGGCGACTATCTCGTTGATACCCACCACGCTATTCGCGCGGAGCAGCAGAACACCGAGCAGGGCCCTCTGCTGCAGGCCGCGAATGGGCACGTCGGTGCCGTCGGAGAGCACTTCAAGCGGCCCCAGAACGTTGAATCGCACCCCTACCCCCTTGATTCCCTGCGATTCCGGAGAAAGCCATTCCGGAGAATGTGCCCGATGGTACATCAGATCGATCCGGGGTCTTCCGTTGACCGCACGTCGACTTCGATCTACGCTATCGATGGCGACCCCCCTGCCGGTATTCCCCGAGGCAAATTCGCCGCCGCCGACCGGCCGGGCTGATTCGACGTCGCGGTGATCGGGCAGGCGTGCAGGCCGAGGGGGCGTCGCAACGGCGTCACCGGTGGATCCCCGTGGTCGAGACCCCGGCTCCGCTCCGTCCGCGACACCGCCTTCCGCGAGGACGCCCCCGAGATCAGCACCGGCCACGGGCCCGGGAACACGGCGACCCCGCGCGACCTCGCGATCAACGCCCTCCGCGACCACCGCCGCACCGGCATCGAGGCCGGCCTCCGCCATGCCTCCAGCCACCCACTCGGCCTCCTCCACGCCCCTGAGCAGGGACGATGAAAGATCGTCAGGACCCTGGACCAGTCCTGCCCACCCGGCCGCCCCGGCGGCAGTGGCCCGCCCATGAGCGATCAGTTCCCGGGCGATGGGCGGGGTGTCCCCATGATGGGTTCGACCGGGAGCGGGCGGCCGTCGCCACCGCCCCGGGGAGCCGCCGGGGACCGGCGGCCGGACGCCTACAAGAGACGAGGTCGGGGGTACCCGGTGCCTTCCCTGCTGGAACGTGACGCGCACATCGACAGACTCGACCACCTGCTCGCCGAATGTCTCGGCCGCGCGGGCCGGGTGGCACTGGTCGACGGACCCCTCGGCAGCGGCAAGAGCGAGCTGCTGCGGGTGTTCACCGCCCGGGCCGCCGAGCGCGGAGTCCTGGTCGTGGGCGCGGGCTGTTCCGCCCAGGAGCGGGACCTGCCCTTCGGGATCGCCGACCGGATCGCCCACTCCCCCGGCTGGCCCGCCAAGCACGCCGAGCGACTGGCCGCGCTGGCCGACCCGGCCGTCCTCGCCGACCCGGCCGACAGTGCCGGCGGCGCCGCCCTCAACGGCAGCGCCCTCAACGGCAGCGGCGCGGTCGGCGACCCGGCCGGCCCGCCGTCGCCCGCGCTGCTGCGCGCCTGCCGCGACCTGACCACCGCCCTGCTCGCGGCCGCCGCCGACACCCCGGTGCTGCTCTGCGTCGAGGACATCGGCCACGCCGACGAGGCGTCCCTGCACTTCCTGCGCCACCTCGTCCGCCACCTGCCGCAGAGCCGGGTGCTGCTGGTCCTCACCGACGGCAGCACCCCGTGGCCCGCGCGGCGCCGGCTGCACGCCGAACTGCTGCGCCACCCGCACGCGCACCGCCTCGCGCTAGCCCCGCTGTCCCGGGCCGGCGCGCTGCGCCTGGTCACCGAGGGCCTGGGCGAGGAGGACGCCCGGCACCGCGGCCCCGGCCTGGTGGACGTGGCCGGCGGCAACCCGCTGCTGCTGCACGCCCTCGTCGAGGAGCACCTCGACCGCGCCGACGAGCCCGAACCGCGCTACGGCCCGGCCCTGCTGAGCTGCCTCCACCGGGCCGGCCCCGGCGTGCTGCGGGTCGTCCAGGCCCAGGCCGTGCTCGGCGAGGAGGCCCCGGCCGAGGACGTGGCCCGGCTGCTGGGCGAGCGGGAGAGCGCCGACGCGGTCGCCCGGACCCGTGCCACGCTCACCGCCGCCGGACTGCTGGACGGCGAGGGACGGCTGCGCACCGCGGCCGCCCGCGCCGCCGTCCTGGAGGACCTCGCCCCGCACGAGCGCACCGAACTGCGGCTGCGGGCCGCCCAGTTGGCCCACGAGACGGGCAGCCCCGCCGCCGAGGTGGCCCGGCACCTGGTCGAGGCCGGGCGGGCGCCCGCGCCGTGGGCGGTCGCCGCGCTGACCGAGGCGGCCGAGCACGCCCTGCTCGACCACCGTCACCGCACCGCCGTCGCCTGCCTGAGCCTGGCCCACAAGGAGGCCGCCGAGGAGAACGACCGGGCGGTGCTCCGGCACCGGCTGGCGCAGGCCGAGTGGCAGCTCAACCCCTCGGCGGCGGCCCGGCACCTGGTGCCGCTCACCGCCGCGGTCCGGGCCGGGCACCTCGGGCTCGCCGAGGCGCTCGTCCTCGTCCGGTACCTGCTGTGGCACGGCCGCGGCGAGGAGGCGCTGGCCGTCCTGGACCTGCTGCGCGCCCGGACCGGACCGGCCGGACCGGCCTCCCCCGCCGAGACGGGCGCGCTGCGCGACGTCGAGACCTGGCTCGCCTACACCCACCCGGGCCTGGCCCGGGGCCGCCGCGTCCCGGTGCTGCCCGCCGACCTGCGGCACACGGTCGCCCCGGACGTCGACCCGCAGCTGCGGGCCGCCGCCGCACTGGCCGGGGCGCTCACCCGGGGACGGGCCACGGAGACCGTCGACCACGCCCAGCAGGTGCTGCACGACGCCCACCTGCACGGCCGCACCGCGTGGGCCGAGGAGGCCGCGCTGCTCGCGCTGCGGGTGCTGCTCCAGGCCGGGCGCGCCGACACCGCGGCGGTCTGGAGCCAACGGCTGCTCGGCACCGCCGCGCGCCGCGAGGCCCCGACCGCGACGGCCCTGTACTCGGCGGCGCACGCCGAGGCGGCCCTGCGGCTCGGCGAGCCGACCACGGCGGCCGAGCACAGCCGGGCCGCGCTGACCCACCTCAGCCCCACCTCCTGGGGCATTGCGGTGGGCCTGCCGCTGGGCACGCTGGTCATCGCCGAGAGCCGCACCGGCGAGCACCGCTCGGCCGCCAAGCACCTCACCCACGCCGTCGGTGAGGCGATGTTCCAGAGCCTGTACGGGCTGCACTACCTGTTCGCCCGCGGCGAGCACTACCAGGCGACCCGGCACGGCCACGCGGCACTCGCCGACTTCCTGTCCTGCGGCGAACTGCTGCGCACCTGGGGCCTGGACGGCGCGGGGGTGGTGCCCTGGCGCACCCAGGCCGCCGACGCCTGGCTGCGGCTGGACAACCGGGACCGCGCCTGGCGGCTGATCCACGAACAGCTCAGCCGGGCCGACGCCGACCTGCCGCACAACCGCGGCCCGGCGCTGCGGCTGCTCGCCGCGGCCGGGCCGGCCGGGCGGCGCGGCCCCCTGCTCACCGAGGCCGTCGACCTCACCGAGGCCTCCGGCGACCGCTACGAGCAGGTGCGGGTGCTCACCGACCTGAGCCGGGTGCACCAGGGCTCCGGCAACAGGCGCCGGGCCCGGCTGCTGCTGCGCCAGGCCCTGCACGTGGCGAACATGTGCGCCCTGCGGCCGCTCGTCCAGGAGCTGCTGTCGGTCTCGGCGGACCTCGGCGAGAGCGGCCCCGCCGCCGACGCACGGGAGCCGGGCGGGGTCGACGCGCTCACCGAGTCCGAGCGGCGGGTCGCCTCGCTCGCCGTACTCGGCTACACCAACCGCGAGATCGCCGGACGCCTGTACGTCACGGCGAGCACCGTGGAACAGCACCTCACCCGGGTCTACCGCAAGCTCGGGGTACGCCGACGCAAGGACCTGCCCGCCGATCTGTGGGCCAACCTGAGGAAGACGGGATGACGACGCCGATGACCACGCCGACCGCCACCAGCCTGACGGTGCACGACGGCACCGGGCCCGACCTCGCCCGGGCCCTGGCGGGCCTGACCGCCGGCCAGCAACCGCAGTGGCCCGATCAGGAACGGGTGCGCGAGGTGCGCGCCGCGCTCGGCGCCCTGCCGCCCCTGGTGGAGCGCGCCGCCGTGGACCGGCTCCGGGAGCGCCTGGCCGAGGCCGCGCTCGGCCGGGCCCTGGTCGTCCAGGGCGGGGACTGCGCCGAGACCTTCGCCGGCAACACCCCCGAGCACGTGCGCGCCAACCTGCACGCCCTGCTGCACTGCGCGACCCTGTTCGAGGTCGCCTCCGGCCTGCCGGTGGTGCCGGTCGGACGCGTCGCCGGGCAGTACGCCAAGCCGCGCTCCAGCCCGACGGGCCCGGACGGGCTGCCCTCCTACCGGGGCGACATCGTCAACGGCCTCGCGGCGACGGCCGAGGCCCGCACACCGGACCCGCGGCGGATGCTCACCGCGTACGACGGCGCCGGCGCCGCGCTCGACGTGCTGGACTCGGTGGCCGACGCGACCCGCACCGAACTGTTCGCCGGTCACGAGGCCCTGCTGCTCGACTACGAGGTGCCGCTGGTGCGCGACGGGTACGCGCTGTCCGGCCACTTCCTGTGGATCGGCGAGCGGACCCGCGAACTCGACGGCGCGCACGTCGCCCTGGCCCGCCGGATCGCCAACCCGCTGGGCCTCAAGCTGGGCCCGTCCACCACCCCGGAGCAGGCCGTCGCCTACGCCGAGGCGCTGGACCCGGACCGCGTCCCCGGCCGGCTGACGCTGATCAGCCGGATGGGCGCGGACCGGGTGTCCGACGTGCTGCCGCCGCTGGTGGAGGCGGTGGCGGACGCGGGACACCCGGTGGTCTGGCTCTGCGACCCGATGCACGGCAACACCGAGACGGCGGCCGGCGGGCTGAAGACCCGCCGCTTCGACCGGATCGCCGCCGAGGTGAGCGGGTACTTCGCCGTGCACCGGGCGATAGGCAGCCACCCCGGCGGCCTGCACCTGGAACTGACCGGCGACGACGTGACCGAGTGCCTCGGCGGTCGCGAGGACCTGCGCGAGGAGCAGCTCCCCGAGCGCTACCTGACCGGCTGCGACCCGCGGCTGAACGGGCGCCAGACCCTGGACCTGGCGCGCGTGGTGGCGGAGATCCTGCTGGAGCACTCCGCCCGGCGGGCGCCCGTGGCGGTCTGAGGACCGCCCACCCGGACCGACGGCCCGCTCCTCCACGCGGAGGGGGAGCGGGCCGTCAGCATGTGCGCGGGAGGGGGCGGTCAACTCCCTACGGGTTCCGTCGGGTTACGGCGGACGGGCCGTCAGGCGGCGAGGTCGGTGCGGAGCGCTTCGAGGAGCGCGGCCAGCTCCGTCCGGTCCGCCGCCGCGCCGTAGACATAGAAGTCGGGCCGGACCAGCACCGCGACCGCCCCGGCCTCGGCCAGGTACGGCAGGTACACCCCGTCGGTGTCGCCCACCGCGCCCGCCGGGGGCTCCTCGTCGGCGGCCGCGAGCACCCTCACCGCGTGGCCGCCGAGGTCGGCCAGCCAGGCGCGGTCCCCGGCGGTGAGCAGGCTCTCCGGCGGCTCGGTGGCGAGCAGCACGAAGCCGCGCCCCACCACGTCGTCGAAGAGCCCGGCGGGCCGGCCGGCCGCCGTCACCCGCCCCTGGACGACCAGGTCGCCGGCCGGCCCGCCACCGTGCCGCAGGCCCGCCGTGAGCTGCTGGACCGGGGTGCGCGGCCGGGCCGCGCCGACCTCCGCGCCGCGCCGGGCCCGCTCCTGGGCGGCCAGCATGACGGTGTCGCGGTCGCGGGCCGCGGCCGGGTCGGTCTGGCAGATGACCCGGCCCAGGTCCATCGACATGGTGAGCGCGTGCCGCACGTGCTCGCGCCGCTCGGCGGTGTAGCTGTCGAGCAGCCCTTCGCCGGCCCGGCCGGTGAGCACCAGGTCCAGCTTCCAGGCGAGGTTGGCGGCGTCCCGGAAGCCCGAGCACATGCCCTGCCCGGCGAACGGCGGCATCAGGTGGGCGGCATCCCCGGCGATCAGCACCCGGCCGCGCCGCCACTGGTCCGCGTAGCGCGCCTGGAAGGTGTAGACGGCGTGCCGCAGCAGGGTGGCGTTGCCGGGGTCGATGTCGAACAGCGAGAGCAGCTTCCAGACGTTGGCCTCGCCGCCGAACTCCTCGGGCGACTCGTGGTCGAGCCGCATGAACTCCCAGCGCCGGTGGCCCGGCCCGGCGGAGACGGCGGTGCGCGGCCGGGCCGGGTCGCAGACCTGGAGGTTGTTGGGGACGAACTCCCGGCCGTCGTGCGGGACCACGTCGCAGGTCAGCCAGTCGTTGAAGAACGCGAAGTCGGTGGCGGTCAGCCCGGCCTCCTCGCGCACCACGCTGTTGGCGCCGTCGCAGCCGATCACCCAGCGGGCGGTGAGCGGGCCGCCCGACGGTCCTGTCCGCGGTCCTTCGACCGTGAGCGTGACCGCGTCGCCGCGGTCGGCGAGCGCCGTCACCCGGTGGCCGCGCAGGACGCGCAGCGTGGGGTACCGCTCGCCGTGGGCGGCCAACGCGGCCTCCAGGCCCGGCTGGTAGACGGCGCTGGAGTCGGGCCAGCCGGAACGACCGGCGTCCTCGACGTCCACCCGGAAGAGGGTCTGCCCGTCGGCGTTGTGCCAGACGTAGTCCCGGGAGGACTCGACGTGCTCGTCCAGGGCCGCGCCCACGCCGGTGGCGGCGAGGATGCGGGCGGACTCGCCGTCGAAGGAGACCGCCCGCGGCATCGGGTACGGCCGGGGGAAGCGCTCCAGGACGGTGACCCGGTGGCCGCGGGCGGCCAGCAGCAGGGCGGCGGTCTGGCCGACCGGCCCGTAGCCGACGATCGCGACGTCGGTGTCGAAGCCGTCGCCGTTGCCCACGGCGGCGGCGGTCTCGGTGTGGACGGGGGTGGTCATGCGGTGGCCGCGTCCTTCCGCAGGATCTCGGCGAGCACCCGGGCGTGCTCCTCCGGGTCGGCGAGGCCGCGCAGCCGCTCGGTGCCGTCCTCGACGACGACCAGGCGGGTGCCGATCAGGATCCGCTGGCCGCCCTCGAAGGCCCGGCCGCGCACCACGATGCCGGAGCCGGCCAGGGCCCGGGCGAACCGGTCCAGCTCCGGCGAGGGGACCAGCCAGTCCGCGAAGGCGCGCGGCCGCGGGTGGAACCGGTAGACGGCGCGCCAGTCGCCGACCCGGCCCCGGCGCTGCACCACGTGGTGGCCGGTGTCCGCGCGCACGACGCGGAAGTCGGTGCCGAACTGCGGCTGCACCTCGTCGGGCACCACCCGCAGCGGCTCCAGGTAGGACGGGCCGACGAAGCCGACGTCGACCAGCCAGAGGTCGCCGTCCAGCCGGACGAAGCCGAGGACGTGCTCCAGGTCCGGCCCGAAGCTGTCGTCCACCTGGCGGATCCCGGCCGAGAACAGACCGGTCTCGTAGCCGAGTTCGCGCAGCAGCGCGAGGAAGAGCCCGTTCAGTTCGTAGCAGACGCCGCCCCGGCCGCCGAGCACGACGGCGTCGAACACGGCGTCGACGTCGATGTCGACGCCCGCCCACAGGGCCTCGCCGCGGGCGGTGTTGAGCGAGGAGTCGTACGGGATGGCGATCAGGTGGCGCCGGTGCAGCTCGCGCAGGGTGTCGGCGGTGGGGTCGAGCGGGCCGTCGTAGTCGAGGGCCTTGAGGTAGGCGGCGGTGTCGAACACGGCGGTCACTTCCCTTCGGTCCGCTGCTCGGCGGGCACGGTCTCGGAGGCTTCGGTGTCGGTCAGTCCGGTCTCGCCGGAGCCGGTCTCGTCGAGCAGGGAGAGGAGGTGGCCGGCGATCCGCTCCGGGGTGGGCTGGTCGAAGGCGAGCAGGGCGGGCAGTTCGAGCCCGGTGACGTTCTGGAGGCGGTTGCGCAGCTCGACGGCGGTCAGCGAGACGAAGCCGATGTCGAAGAAGACGGCGTCCGCCCCGATCTCGTCGGTGCCCTCGTGCCCGAGGACGGCCGCGACCTCCGTGCGGACCACGTCGACCAGCACGGCCAGGCGCTCCCCCGGGTCGGCGTCCGCCAGCCGGCGGGCGAGGACGGCGCCGGGCGCCTCCTCGGTGGTGGTGTCGGGCTCGGTCTCGGTGGCCATCGGGGAATCTCCTGCGGGGGTGGTCGTCACGGACACCGACTCCAGCCAGTAGTGCCGGTGTTGGAAGGGGTAGGTCGGAAGCTCGGAGGCGGGGAGGGTGCCGGCGCCCGCGTAGGAGGCCGACCAGTCGACCTCCACGCCGCGGACGTGCAGCGCGGCGGCCGAGAGCAGGACGCGGTCCCAGCCGCCCTCGTCGCGCCGCAGGGTCCCGGTGACGGCCGCCTCGCGCACGGAGGCCGCCTCCAGGGCCTCGACGATGCCGTGGGCGAGTACGGGGTGGGCGCTGACCTCGACGAACGCCCGGTACTCGGCGGCGGCGAGGGTGTCGACGGCCTCGGCGAAGCGGACGGTCTGCCGCAGGTTGCGGTACCAGTACCCGGCGTCCAGCTCCGGACCCTCCAGCCAGCGGCTCTCGACGGTGGAGAGGAAGGGGATCGCGGCGGGCTGGGGCTTCACCGAGCCCAGCAGCTCGGCGAGTTCGGCCTCGATGGACTCCACGTGCGAGGTGTGCGAGGCGTAGTCCACCGGGATCCGGCGGACCCGCACGCCCTGCTCCTCGTACCCGGTCACCAGGGTGTCGAGCGCGGCCGGGTCACCGGCCACCACCACCGAGGACGGACCGTTCACGGCCGCGATCTCCACGCCGTCCGGCAGCGCGCTCGCCACCCGCTCCCGGGGAAGGCCGACCGAGACCATGCCGCCCCGGCCGGCGAGGCCCCGGGCGATGGCCTGCGACCGCAACGCCACCACGGCCGCCGCGTCGTCCAGCGAGAGGATCCCGGCGACGTGCGCCGCCGCGATCTCCCCCTGCGAGTGACCGACCACCGCGTCCGGCACCACGCCCAGCGACGCCCAGAGGCGCGCCAGGCCGACGTTCACCGCGAACGACACCGGCTGCACCACGTCCACCCGCTCCAACGAAGCGGCACCCGGCACCTGGTTCACCACATCGAGCAACGACCAGTCGACATAGGACGTCAGGGCCTTGTCGACCTCACCGAGCGCCTCCGCGAAGACCGCCGACTCGGCGAGCAGCCGACGACCCATCCCCGCCCACTGGGAACCCTGGCCCGGGAAGACGAAGACGGTCTGCCCGGCGACGTCCGCCGTGCCGGTGACCAGGGCGGGCGAGGCGGCGTCGCCCGCGAGCGCGGCCAGGCCGGTGCGGTGGCCGTCGAGCGCGTCGGCCACCACGACGGCGCGGTGCGCCAGCAGGGTCCGGGCCTCGGCCAGCGTCCGGGCCGCGTCGGCGGGTGCCGGGCCGCGTGCCTCGGTGTAGTCGAGCAGCCGCTCCGCCTGGGCGCGCAGGGCGCCGGTGGAAGCGGCGGACAGCAGCCAGGGGACGGCGGCGGCCTCGGGGGCGGGTGTCCGCGCCTCCGCGGCGGGCGCCTCCTCCAGGATGACGTGGGCGTTGGTGCCGCTCACCCCGAAGGCCGACACGGCGGCCCGGCGCGGGCGGTCGGCCGCCGGCCACGGCCGGGCCTCCGTCAGCAGCCGCACCTCCCCGGCCGACCAGTCGACCTGGGTCGTCGGCGCGTCCACGTGGAGGGTCCGCGGCAGCACGCCGTGGCGCAGCGCCTCGACTATCTTGATCACGCCGGCGACACCGGCGGCTGCCTGGGTGTGGCCGATGTTGGACTTCAACGACCCCAGCCAGAGCGGCTGTTCGGCCGGTCGGCCCTGCCCATACGTGGCCAGCACCGCCTGCGCCTCGATCGGGTCGCCCAGCGGGGTGCCGGTGCCGTGCGCCTCGACGGCGTCGACGTCGGCGGCCGTCAGCCTGGCGTTGGCGAGCGCGGCCCGGATCACCCGCTGCTGGGCGGGCCCGTTGGGCGCGGTGAGGCCATTGGACGCGCCGTCCTGGTTGACGGCCGAACCCCGGACCACGGCCAGCACCTCGTGCCCCAGCCGCCGGGCGTCCGACAGCCGCTCCAGGACGAGGACCGCCACGCCCTCCGCCCAGCCGGTGCCGTCGGCGGCGTCCGCGAAGGCCTTGCAGCGCCCGTCGGTCGCCAGGCCGCGCTGCCGGGAGAACTCCACGAACGGCGAGGGCTGGGACATCACCGCGACGCCGCCGGCCAGCGCCAGCGTGGACTCGCCGCTGCGCAGCGACTGGGCGGCCAGGTGGACGGCGACCAGCGAGGAGGAGCAGGCGGTGTCGACGGTGATCGCGGGCCCCTCCAGGCCGAGCGTGTAGGCGACCCGGCCCGAGGCCACGGAGCCGGAGGTGCCGGTGGCGAGGAAGCCTTCGAGCCCGGCGGGCACGCTTCGCAGACCGGTGGCGTAGTCGTGGTACATGACGCCGGAGAACACGCCGACGGCCGTGCCGCGCAGGCCCGCCGGGTCCAGGCCGGCCCGCTCCAGGGCCTCCCAGGAGGTCTCCAGCAGGAGCCGCTGCTGCGGGTCCATGGCGAGCGCCTCGCGCGGCGAGATCCCGAAGAAGGCGGCGTCGAAGTCGGCGGCGCCGTGCAGGAATCCGCCCTCGCGGACGTAGGAGCGGCCGGCCCGGTCCGGGTCGGGGTCGAAGAGTCCGTCGAGGTCCCAGCCGCGGTCCTCGGGGAACTCGGCCACGCCGTCGCGTCCGTCGGCGACCAGCTGCCACAGGTCGGCCGGGGAGGCGACGTCGCCCGGCAGCCGGCAGGCCATCCCGACGATGGCGATCGGCTCACCGGCCGCCGCCTCCAACGCGGCCTTCTCGGAGGCGAGTTGTTCGTTGTCCTGGAGCGCGGCCCGCAGTGCCTCGACCAGCCTCGCCGTCTGGTCGAGGGCGGCCGCGCCGTCGTTGGTGGTGGTGGTGGTCATGTCAGCCTTTCGGATGGTGCGCCGGGCGCCGAGCGCGGACGAACGGGCGCGGGTCGGTGAGCGCGGTGCGTCGGCTCGGTGGGTCTGCGCGGTGGGTCCGCGCGGTCGGGTCGGGCGCGGTCGGGTGGGCGCGGTAGGTGGGAGGTTCAGCCGCGGCCGCGCAGGGCGCGGGCGACCAGGCCGTCGATGTCCAGGTCCGCGATGGCGGGCCCGTCCACGGGCACCGGTCCCGCGTCCGGGCCGGCCACGCGCGGCTCGGGGGTCACGGCCGCCGGACCGGCCGCCGGCTCCGGCAGCAGCTCGGACCGCAGGTGGCGGGCGAGCGCGAGCGGGGTCGGGTGGTCGAAGACCAGGGTCGCCGGGAGCCGGACGCCCGTCGCCCGGGCCAGCCGGTTGCGCAGCTGCACCGCGCCGAGCGAGTCGAACCCGGCCTCCTTGAAGGCCTGGGCGGCGGCGACGGCGTTCTTGGACGGGTGCCCGAGGACGGCGGCGGCGGCGGAGCGCACCAGGTCGAGGACCTCGCGGTGCTGCTCGCGCTCCGGCAGCGCGGCCAGCCGGGCGGCGAAGTCCGCCGCGTCGTCGGCGGGCGCACCGGTGGCGGCGGTGCGGCGGGGGGTGCGGACCAGGCCGCGCAGCAGCGGGTTCAACTCGCCGCCCGCCGCCTGCCCGCGCAGCGCGTCGCGGTCCAACCGGGTCGGGACCAGCACCGCCTCCGGAGAACGCAGCGCGGCATCGAACAGCGCCAGCGCCTCCTCCGTCGCCAGGGCCTTGAGACCGCCCCGGGCCAGCCGGGCCCGGTCCGCCTCGTCCAGGTGCCCGGTCAGCCCACTTGCCTGAGCCCACAGGCCCCAGGCCAGTGAGACCGCCGGCAGACCGCGCTCACGACGCCACCCGGCCAGACCGTCCAGGAACCCGTTCGCCGACCCGTACAGGCTCTGCCCGGCGTTCCCGAACACACTGGCGCCGGAGGAGAAGAGAACGAAGGCCGCCAGACCCAGGCCCTCGGTCGCCTCGTGCAGGTGCCAGGCCGCGTCCGCCTTCGGCGCGAACACCTCCCCCAGCCGCCCTGCGGGCTGGCCCTCGAACACACCGTCGGCCAGTGCACCGGCCGTGTGCACCACCGCCGTCAGCGGACGCCCCACCGGAACCCGACGGACCAGGTCGTCGACCACCGAACGGTCCGACACGTCCGCGGCCACCACCTCCACCTCGGCACCGAGCGCCTCAAGCCCGGCCACCAACTCCGCCGCACCCGGCGCCGCCACGCCGCGGCGGCTCACCAGCACCAGCCGCCGCACCCCGTGCGACTCCACCAGGTGCCGGGCCACCAACCCGCCCAACGTCCCCGTGCCACCCGTCACCAGCACCGTCCCCGCCGGATCCAGAACCCCCTGCCCGTCAGCCGAGTCCTGGACGGAGGCACGCGCCAGACGCGGCACCACCACACCGCCGTCGCGCCAGAGCGCCTGGGTCTCGCCGGACGCCAGCAGGCCGCCCACCACCCACGGGTCCACCGCCGCGGCGGGGAAGCCCGTCCCTTCGCCGCCGAGGAGCACGATCCGGCCGGGCTGCTCCTGCTGGACCGAACGGACCAGCCCCCACACCGCGTTGACCGCCGGGTCCGCGTCCGGGGGCCCGGTCACGACCGCCAGCGGCGCCCCGCTCCGGTCGGGATCGGTGAGTCCCTGGTGCAGGAACTCCGAGACCCGGCCGACCAGCGCCCGGGCGCCCTCGGGCCCCTCGGCCGTCCCGGCGGTCAGGTCCAGCACCGCCGGGGCGGCGACACCGGCGGCACCGGCGGGCAGGACGAGAGGCGTCCAGCCCACCTGGTAGAGGTGGTCGGTTCCGGCCCCGCCGAGGCCGGCCAGCCGGTCGACCGGCACCTGCCGCAGCGACAGGGAACCGACCGAGGCCACCGGTCCGCCGGTCGGGTCGGTGAGGACGAGCGAGAACGCGTGCGGGCCGGTCTGCCGGGCGTGCACCCGCAGAGCAGTGGGACGCGTGGCGAACAGGGCCACGTCGTTCCAGGCGAACGGCAGCAGGACGTGGCCCGGCTCCGGCTCGGCGATGCCCAGGAAGTTGGTGGCCTGCAGAGCGGCGTCCAGCAGCACCGGGTGGATGCCGAAGTCCTCGGCGGCCCGGCCGGCGGGCAGGGACACCTCGGCGTACACCTCGCCGTCGAGCCGCCAGACGGCCCGCAGCCCCCGGAACGCCGGTCCGTAGCCGAAGCCGCGGTCCGCCAGCCGCTCGTAGAAGCCGTCCAGGGCGACCGGCTCCGCGCCGGCCGGCGGCCACGCGCCGGGGGCGACGGTGTCCGGCGCCTGCTCGCCGCCCAGGAACCCGGTGGCGTGCCTGGTCCACACGCCGCCCTCCGCGTCCTCGGGCCGCGAGTACAGGGCGAACGGCCGCCGGCTGTCGGCGGCGTCGTCCTCCGGCGCGTCCACCCGCAGGTGCAGCTGCAGGTCGCCGCGTCCGGGGACGAGCAGCGGGGCCTCGATCACCAGTTCCTCGACGGTGGGCGTGCCCGCCTCGTCGCCGGCCCGCGAGGCCAGCTCCAGCAGCGCGGCCCCCGGGGCGAGGACTGTGCCGGCGACGGCGTGGTCCGCGAGCCACGGGTGGTCCTTCGAGTCGAGCCGCCCGGTGAGGAGCGCCCCACCCTCGGGCAGCTGCACCGCCGCGCCCAGCAGCGGGTGCCCGACGGGCGCCAGCCCGGCGGCGCCCACGTCGGTGGCGGGGCGGGTCTCCAGCCAGTAGCGCTGGTGCTGGAAGGGGTAGGTGGGCAGCTCGGAGGCGGGGAGGACTGCGGCGTCCGGGAAGGCCGTGGACCAGTCCACGGGCAGGCCGTGCACATGGAGTTCGGCGGCGGCGAGCAGGACGCGGTCCCAGCCGCCGTCCTCGCGCCGAAGGGTCCCGGTGACGACGGTCGGCGCCTGGACGGCCTCCTCCAGGGCCTCGACGATGCCGTGGGCGAGCACGGGGTGTGCGCTGACCTCGACGAACGCCCGGAAGCCCTCGCCCGCCAGGGTGTCGACGGCGTCGGCGAAGCGGACGGTCTGCCGCAGGTTGCGGTACCAGTACCCCGCGTCCAGCTCCGGACCCTCCAGCCAGCGGCCCTCAACAGTCGACAGGAACGGAACGACGGCCGGCTGCGGCTTCACCGAAACCAGCAGCTCGGCGAGTTCGGCCTCGATCGACTCCACGTGCGAGGTGTGCGAGGCGTAGTCCACCGGGATCCGGCGCACCCGCACGCCCTGCTCCTCGTACCCGGTCACCAGGGTGTCGAGCGCGGCCGGGTCACCGGCCACGACCACCGAGGAGGGGCCGTTGACCGCGGCGACCTCGACGCCGTCCGGCAGCGTGCCGGCCACCTCGGCGAGCGGCAACCCGACCGACACCATGCCGCCGCGTCCTGCCAGACCCCGGGCAATGGCCTGCGACCGCAGCGCCACCACCGCCGCCGCGTCCTCCAGCGAGAGGATGCCCGCGACATGCGCCGCCGCGATCTCCCCCTGGGAGTGACCCACCACCGCGTCCGGCACCACACCCAGCGACGCCCACAGCCGCGCCAAACCGACATTCACCGCGAACGACACCGGCTGCACCACGTCCACCCGCTCCAACGAGGCGGCACCCGGCACCTGGTTCACCACATCCAGCAACGACCAGTCGACATAAGCCCTCAGAGCCTTGTCGACCTCACCGAGCGCCTCCGCGAACACCGCCGACTCCGCGAGCAGCCGACGACCCATCCCCACCCACTGAGAACCCTGACCCGGGAAGACGAACACCGACCGACCACTCACCTCCGCCCGACCGGACACCAGCCCGGCCGCGGCCTCCCCCCGTGCCACCGCGTCCAGCGCCGCCACCGTGTCCGCGCGGTCGGCGGCCACCACCACGGCGCGCTGCTCCAGCGCGGCCCGCGCGGTGACGAGGGTACGGGCGGTACGGGCCAGGCCGGTGTCCGGCTGCTCGGCCAGGAGCCGGCCCCAGGCGCCGGCCTGGGCCCGCAGGGCGTCCTCGGAGGCGGCCGACAGCACCAACGGCAGTGCGGCACCGGTCGGTTCGGCGTCCGGCTGCGGGGCGTCCCCGACCGGGGCCTGCTCCAGGATCACGTGGGCGTTGGTGCCGCTGACGCCGAAGGAGGAGACGGCGGCCCGGCGCGGCCGGTCGACCTCCGGCCAGTCGCGGCGTTCGGTGAGGAGCGCGACCGCGCCCGAGTCCCAGTCGACCTTCGAGGTGGGTGTGTCGATGTGCAGACTCTTCGGCAGCACGCCGTGCCGCAGCGCCTCCACCATCTTGATGACACCGGCCGCACCGGCCGCCGCCTGGGTGTGGCCGATGTTGGACTTCAACGACCCCAGCCAGAGCGGCTGTTCGGCCGGACGGCCCTGCCCGTACGTGGCCAGCACCGCCTGCGCCTCGATCGGGTCGCCCAGCGAGGTCCCCGTCCCGTGGCCCTCGACGGCGTCGACGTCCGCCGCCGTCAGCCGGGCGTTGGCGAGGGCCGCCCGGATCACCCGCTCCTGCGAGGGCCCGTTCGGGGCGGTGAGGCCGTTGGACGCACCGTCCTGGTTGACGGCCGAACCCCGGACCACGGCCAGCACCTCGTGCCCCAGCCGCCGGGCGTCCGACAGCCGCTCCAGCAGGAGGACGGCGACTCCCTCGGCGAGCCCGGTCCCGTCGGCGCCGTCCGCGTACGCCTTGCAGCGGCTGTCGCGCGCCAGGCCGCGCTGGGTGGCGAAGTCGACGAACACCTCCGGCGTGGCCATCACGGCGACCCCGCCGGCCAGGGCCAGCGTGCACTCGCCGTCGCGCAGCGCCCGCGCGGCCAGGTGGACGGCGACCAGGGAGGAGGAGCAGGCGGTGTCCACCGTCACCGACGGGCCTTCGAGGCCGAGGGTGTAGGAGACCCGGCCGGAGGCGACCGAGCCCGAGTTGCCGATCCCGAAGTACCCCTCCAGGCCCTCCGGGAGGTTGAGCACGTGGTGCGCGTAGTCGTGGTACATCAGGCCCGCGTAGACGCCGACCGGCTGCCCCTTGAGCGAGGCCGGGTCGATGCCGGCCCGCTCCAGGGCCTCCCAGGAGGCCTCCAGCAGCAGCCGCTGCTGCGGGTCCGTCGCCAGCGCCTCGCGCGGGGAGATCCCGAAGAGCGCGGCGTCGAAGCCGCCCGGGTCGGCGAGGAAGCCGCCCTCCTCGGCGTAGGTCTTCCCGGCGGCGTCCGGGTCGGGGTCGTACAGGCCGTCCACGTCCCACCCCCGGTCGCGGGGGAACGGGGCCATGGCGTCGGTGCCGTCGTGGACCAGGCGCCACAGGTCGGCCGGGGAGGCGACGCCGCCGGGCAGCCGGCAGGCCATCCCGACGATGGCGATCGGCTCGGTGCGCCGGGCCTCGACGTCGCGCAGGCGGCGCCTGGTCTGCTGGAGGTCGGCCGTGACGCGCTTGAGGTAGTCGCGCAGCTTGTCGTCGTTCGACATGGGGTTCTTCCTCGTATCCGTCATCAGGAAAGGCCGAGTTCGTTGTCGATCAGGTCGAAGAGCTCGTCGTCCGAGGCGGCGCCCAGGTCGACGCCCTCGGCCTCGGGCTCCTCGCCCGACTCCGCCCAGCGGGCGGTGAGGGCCTCCAGCCGGGCGGCCACCTGGGCGCGCAGTCCGTCGGGCGCCCCGGACGCGCCGGCCGTCCCGGCCGTGGCCGCCAACGCCTGCTCCAGCCGGTCGAGTTCGAGCAGGACGGGCGGCACGGCCACCGAGCCCGCCAGGCCCAGCCGGTCCCGCAGGTGCTCGGCGACGGCGGCCGGGGTCGGGTGGTCGAAGACCAGGGTCGCCGGGAGCCGGACACCGGTGGCCTCGGTGAGGCTGGTGCGGATCCGCAGCGAGGTCAGCGAGTCGAAGCCGACGTCCTTGAACGCCTGAGCGGGCTTCACCGTCTCGTCGATGCTCTGGCCGAGCACCTTGGCCGCGCTGGCCCGGACCAGGTCCAGGAGCAGCCGGAGCTGTTCGGTCTCGCCCACCGCGGAGAGCCTGCGGAACAGGACCTCACGGCCGTCGCCGGCCGGTGCCCCGGCGGTGGCGGCGGTGCGGCGGGGGGTGCGGACCAGGCCGCGCAGCAGCGGGTTCAGTTCGCCGCCCGCCGCCTGCCCGCGCAGCGCGTCGCGGTCCAGCCGGGTCGGGACCAGCAGCGCCTCCGGGGACCGCAGCGCGGCGTCGAACAGCGCCAGCGCCTCCTCCGTCGCCATGGCCGCCAGGCCGCCCCGGGCCAGCCGGGCGCGATCGGCCTCGTCCAGGTGCCCGGTCAGGCCGCTGGCCTGAGCCCACAGGCCCCAGGCCAGCGACACCGCCGGCAGACCCCGCTCACGGCGCCACCCGGCCAGGCCGTCCAGGAAGCCGTTCGCCGACCCGTACAGGCTCTGCCCGGCACTGCCGAACACGCCCGCGCCGGAGGAGAAGAGAACGAAGGCCGCCAGACCCAGGCCCGCGGTCGCCTCGTGCAGGTGCCAGGCCGCGTCCGCCTTCGGGGCGAACACCTCCCCCAGCTCCTCCGCCGACCGCGTCTCGAAGACGCCGTCGGCCAGCGTGCCGGCGGTGTGCACCACCGCCGTCAGCGGACGCTCCACCGGGACCCGACGCACCAGGTCGTCGACCACCGAACGGTCCGACACATCGGCGGCCACCACCTCCACCTCGGCACCGAGCGCCTCGAGTCCGGCCACCAACTCCGCCGCACCCGGCGCCGCCACGCCGCGACGGCTCACCAACAGCAGCCGCCGCACCCCGTGCGACTCCACCAGATGCCGGGCCACCAACCCGCCCAACGTCCCCGTACCACCGGTCACCAGCACCGTCCCCGCCGGATCCAGGACCGGGCCGGTGCCGGTGGGCGCCTCGGCACGCGCCAGGCGCGGCACCACCGCGGTCCCGTCGCGCCAGGCGACATGGGGTTCGCCGGACGCGAGCGCGTCGGCCACCAGTGAGGCGGGCACCGCCGAGCCGTCGGTGTCCACCAGGACGATCCGGCCCGGGTGTTCGAGCTGCGCGGTGCGGACCAGGCCCCGGACGGCGGCCGCCGCCGGGTCCCCGGCGCCGTGCGCGGTCAGGACCGCGAGCGGGCCGGCGGAGTCACCGGCCAGGTGCTCCTGGATCCCGCCGAGCGCGGCGCCGACGAGTGCCCGGGCCGCCTGCGGCACCGGCAACCCCTCGGGGACGCGGGTCAAGTCGAGGACATCGTCCCCGGACGGGCGGTCCGCCGCCCGCGGCAGGTCGGCGGGCGCCCAGTCGACGCGGTACAGGTGCTCGGCGGCGGTGTCCCGGGCGGCGGACAGCCGCTCGGGCGCCACCGGCCGCAGGACCAGCGCCCCGACGGCACCGACGGGCCGGCCGACCGGGTCGGTCAGCGCGAAGGAGACGCTGTCCGGGCCCTCCCGGCGGGAGTGCACCCGCAGCGCGGTGGCCCCGGACGCGTACAGGGCCACGTCGTTCCAGGCGAACGGCAGCAGCACCTCCCCCGGTCCGGCCACCGGCGCCGCGCCCAGGTTGGCGGACTGCAGGGCCGCGTCCAGCAGGGCCGGGTGCAGTCCGAACCGCCCGGCGGAGTCCGTCAGTTCCTCCGGCAGCGCGACCTCGGCGAACACCTCCTCGCCCGACCGCCAGGCGGCCCGCAGGCCCCGGAACGCGTCGCCGTACTCGTAGCCCGCCTCGGCCAGCCGCTCGTAGAATCCGTCCAGGGCGACCGGCTCCGCGCCGGCCGGCGGCCACGCCTCGTAGCCGAACTCCGGTGCGGTCTCGGCCGCCAGGAAGCCGGTGGCGTGCCGGGTCCACACGCCGCCCTCCGCGTCCTCGGGCCGCGAGTGCACGTGGACGGCCCGGCGGTCGTCGTCGGCGGTGGCCGGGTCGACCGTGACACGGACCTGGAGGCCACCGCGCTCGGGCAGGATCCCGGGCGCCTCGACGACCAGCTCGTCGAGTCGGCCGAGACCGGTCCGCTCCCCCGCCCGCAGGGCGAGTTCGAGGAAGGCCGCGCCGGGCAGCAGGACCGTCCCGGAGACGGCGTGGCCGGCCAGCCACGGGTGCGATCGGACCGACAGCCGTCCGGTGAACACCTCTCCCCCGTCGGGCAGTTCGACCAGGGTGCCGAGCAGCGGGTGCTCGGCGGCGGCGACCCCGAACGCGGTCACGTCACCCGTGGCGGCCACGGGCTCCAGCCAGAAGCGCTGGTGCTGGAAGGCGTAGGTGGGCAGTTCGGAGGGACGGACGGTGCCGGCTCCGGCGTGGGCCGTGGACCAGTCCACGGACAGGCCGTGCACGTGGAGTTCGGCGGCGGCGAGCAGGACGCGGTCCCAGCCGCCGTCCTCGCGGCGCAGGGTCCCGGTGACGACGGTCGGCGCCTGAACGGCCTCCTCCAGGGCCTCGACGATGCCGTGGGCGAGCACGGGGTGCGCGCTGACCTCGACGAACGCCCGGAAACCGTCACCCGCCAAGGTCTCGACGGCGTCGCCGAAGCGGACGGTCTGCCGCAGGTTGCGGTACCAGTACCCGGCGTCCAGCTCCGGGCCCTCCAGCCAGCGGCCCTCGACGGTGGAGAGGAAGGGGATGGCGGCGGGCTGGGGCTTCACGGCGCCGAGCAGCTCGGCGAGTTCGGCCTCGATCGACTCCACGTGCGAGGTGTGCGAGGCGTAGTCGACGGCGATCCGCCGCACGCGCACGCCCTGCTCCTCGTACGCGACGACGAGCGTGTCCAGACCCGCCGGGTCACCGGCCACCACCACCGAGGAGGGGCCATTGACGGCCGCGACCTCGACCCCGGCGGGGAGCCGGTCGGCCACCTCGACGAGCGGCAGCCCGACCGAGACCATCCCGCCGCGTCCGGCCAGACCCCGGGCGATGGCCTGCGACCGCAGCGCCACCACCGCCGCCGCGTCCTCCAGCGAGAGGATGCCCGCGACATGCGCCGCCGCGATCTCGCCCTGCGAGTGGCCGACCACCGCGTCAGGAACGACACCCAGCGACGCCCAGAGGCGCGCCAGGCCGACGTTCACCGCGAACGACACCGGCTGCACCACGTCCACCCGCTCCAACGAAGCGGCACCCGGCACCTGGTTCACCACATCCAGCAACGACCAGTCGACATAAGCCCTCAGAGCCTTGTCGACCTCACCGAGCGCCTCCGCGAACACCGCGGACTCGACGAGCAGCCGACGCCCCATCCCGGCCCACTGGGAACCCTGACCCGGGAAGACGAACACCGACCGACCGCTCACCTCCGCCCGGCCGGACACCAGCCCGGCCGCGGCCTCCCCCTCGGCCAGGGCCCGCAGGGCGGCGACGAGCGCGGCCCGGTCGGCGCCGACGGCCACGGCACGCTCGGTGAACCGGGTGCGCGCGGTGACGAGAGCCCGGGCGGTGGCGGCGAGGTCCGGCGCCGGCTGCCCCTCCGCGAAGGCCGCCAGCCGCGCGGCCTGCTGACGCAGCGCCGCCTCCGAGGCGGCCGAGACCACCCAGGGACCCACGTTCTCCCCGGCACCGACGGGCGTCACTGCTCCGTCGACGGACAGGGCCGCGCCCGCCGGCTCCGCCTGCTCCAGGATCACGTGCGCGTTCGTCCCGCTCACGCCGAACGCCGAGACGCCGGCCCGGCGCGGGCGGTCGGCCGCCGGCCAGGCCCGCTGCTCGGTGAGCAGGGCGATGCCGCCCGAGGACCAGTCGATGTGCGAGGAGGGCGCGTCGATGTGGAGGGTCTGCGGCAGTACGCCGTGGCGCAGCGCCTCGACCATCTTGATCACGCCCGCCGCACCGGCGGCGGCCTGGGTGTGGCCGATGTTGGACTTCACCGACCCGAGCCAGAGCGGCTGTTCGGCCGGGCGGTCCTTGCCGTAGGTGGCGAGCAGGGCGTGGGCCTCGATCGGGTCGCCGAGCGGGGTGCCGGTGCCGTGCGCCTCGACGGCGTCGACGTCGGCGGCCGTCAGGCGGGCGTTGGCGAGGGCTGCCCGGATGACCCGCTCCTGCGAGGGACCGTTCGGGGCAGTCAGACCGTTGGACGCACCGTCCTGGTTGACGGCCGAACCCCGGACAACCGCCAGCACCTCGTGCCCCAACCGCCGGGCGTCGGAGAGCCGTTCGAGCAGCAGCAGGCCCACGCCCTCGGACATCCCGAACCCGTCGGCTGCGTCGGCGAAGGCCTTGCTCCGGCCGTCGGCGGCGAGGCCGCGCTGCCGGGAGAAGCCGACCAGGCCTTCGAGCGTGGACATCACCGAGGCGCCGCCGGCCAGGGCCAGCGTGCACTCCCCGGCGCGGAGCGCCTGGGCGGCGAGGTGCAGGGCGACCAGGGAGGAGGAGCAGGCGGTGTCGACGGTGATCGCGGGTCCCTCCAGGCCGAGGGCGTAGGAGAGGCGGCCGGAGAGCACGCTGCCCGCGTTGCCGGTGACCAGGTAGCCCTCGTCGGCGGCGCCGCCGGTGCCCTGGGTGCCGTAGTCCTGGCCGTGGGTGCCGATGAAGACGCCGGTCGGGGTGGCGCGCAGGGCGGTGGGGTCGAGTCCGGCGCGCTCCAGGGTCTCCCAGGCGACTTCGAGCAGCAGGCGCTGCTGCGGGTCCATCGCCAGGGCCTCGCGCGGGTTGATGCCGAAGAAGGCGGCGTCGAAGTCGGCGATGCCGGGCAGGAATCCGCCGCCGCGCACGTAGGTGCGGCCGGGGGCGTCGGGGTCGGGGTCGTAGCTGCCGTCGAGGTCCCAGCCCCGGTCGGCGGGCAGGCCGGTGACGGCGTCGCCGCCGGCGGCGACGAAGCGCCAGAGGTCCTCGCCGGAGTCGAGGCCGCCGGGGAAGCGGCAGCCGACGGCGACGATCGCGATCGGGTCGTCCTCGGTCCCGGCGGCCTGTGCCGCGGGGGTGGCGAGGGCGGCGGGGGCCGGTTCCTCGCCGACGAGTTCGGTCGCGAGGTGGGCGGCGAGGGCCTTGGGCGTCGGGTAGTTGAACACCAGGGTGGCGGGCAGGCGCAGGCCGGTGGCGGTGCCGAGGGCGTTGCGGAGTTCGACGGCGGTGAGCGAGTCGATGCCGAGCTCCTTGAACGCCTTGTCGACGTCCAGTGCCGCGGCCGAGCCGTGGCCGAGGACGGCGGCGGCGGTGTCGCGGACGAGGGCGGTCAGCAGTTCGTCGCGGTCGGCGGCGGAGAGTCCGGCGAGCCGCCGGGCGAGGGTGCCGGCGCCGTCCGCGGCGGTGCGGGCGGCGGCCCGGCGCAGGGCGCGGGGTGCGCGGGCGGCGGGTGCCAGGTCGCGCAGCAGTGGCGGGAGGTCCTCGGTGCGGACGCCGGTGACGTCGAGCCTGATCGGCACCACGGCCGCGGGCTCGCCGGTGAGCGCGGCGTCCAGGAGGGCGAGGCCCTGGTCGGCGGAGAGCGGGCGGGTGCCGACCCGGGCCATCCGGGCGAGGTCGGTGTCGCTGAGCCGGCCGCCCATGCCGGCGGCCTCGGCCCACAGGCCCCAGGCGAGCGACACGGCGGGCAGTCCGAGCGAGCGCCGGTGGGCGGCCAGGCCGTCGAGGAAGGCGTTGCCGGCCGCGTAGTTGCCCTGGCCGGAGCCGCCGAGGACGCCGGAGGCGGAGGAGTAGAGCGCGAAGGCGGCCAGGTCGAGGCCGGCGGTGAGCTCGTGCAGGTGCCAGGCGGCGTCGACCTTCGGGCGCAGCACGCTGTGCCACTTGGCGGCGTCCAGCGCTTCGATGACGCCGTCGTCGACGATCCCGGCGACGTGGACGACGCCGGTCAGCCGGTCGGCGAGGGTGTCGACGACGGCGGCCAGCGCGGTGCGGTCGGCGGTGTCGACGGCCTCGGCGCGGACCAGGGTGCCGTGCGCGGCGAGTTCTTCGAGCAGGTCGGCGGGTACGGCGGAGCGGGAGAGGAGCACGAGTTCCGCGACGCGGTGGACCGCCGCGAGGTGACGGGCCACCAGGCGGCCCAGGCCGCCGTTGGCGCCGGTGACCAGGACGGTGCCGCCGGCCAGCGGGGACGGCGCGTCCGGCGCGGGGGCCGGCGGGGCGGCCGGGCGGCGCAGGCGGGCGACCAGCCGTCGCCCGTCGCGCAGCGCCAGCTGCGGTTCGTCGTCCGGTGCGGCGGCCACCGCCCGGGCGGCGTCGGCCGGGTCGTCGGCCTCGGCGAGGACGAAGCGGCCGGGGTTCTCCGACTGGGCGGTGCGCACCAGGCCCCGGACGGGTTCCTGGACGAGTTCGCCGCGCCGGGTGACGACGACGAGCCGGGAGTCGGCCGTCCGGTCGTCGGCCAGCCAGGCCTGGAGCGCCCGCAGGACGTCGTGGCCGACGGCGTGGGCGCGCTCGGGCACGGTGTCGGAGGGCGCGCCCACGCCGGCGGGCAGGACCACGAGGGGCGGCAGGGCGCCGTCCTCGGGCAGGTCGCCGTGGAGGGTCCAGTCGGCGGGCGTGTCGGCGGGCGCGTCGGCGGCCTCGGGTGCGGGGACCCAGTCGACCTCGAACAGGGCCGCGTCGTCCGCCGGACCGGCGGTGAGGCCGCTCGGGTCCACCGGCCGCACGGTGAGGGCCTCGACGTCCACGACGGGGGCGCCGGTGTCGTCGGCGGCCCGGATGGTGAGGGTGTCGGGGCCGGCGGGGGTGACGACCACGCGCAGCGCCTCGGCACCGGTGGCGTGCAGGCGCACGCCGGCCCAGGAGAAGGCGAGCCTGGGCACGTCGGCGCCGGGGAGGAGGCCGGCCTCGCCGAGCGGGTGGAGGGCGGCGTCCAGCAGGGCGGGGTGCAGGCCGTAGGCGGCGGTGTCGGTGGTGGTGTCGGGGAGGCGGAGCTGGGCGTAGAGGCGGCCGTCGGCGAGCCAGGCGGCCTCGACGGCGTGGAACGCGGGGCCGTAGGCGACGGTGAGCCGGTCGTAGAGGCCGTCGGTGTCGAGCGGGCGGGCTCCGGCGGGCGGCCAGACCGTCAGGTCGTCGGCGGTGGCGGGCTCCGGGCCCTCGGGGGCGAGCGTTCCGGTGGCGTTGGCGTGCCACGGCAGGCCGGGGCCGGTGCGGGTGAGCAGCCGGACGGCGCGGCGGCCGTCCTCGGCCTCGCCGACGTGGACCTGGAGGTCGAGGCCGCCGCCGTCCGGGACGACGAGCGGGGCGGAGACGGTCAGTTCCTCGACCGTGGGCGCGCCGAGCCGGTGGCCGACGTGGGCGAGGGCGTCGAGCAGCGCGGTGCCGGGCAGCAGCGTCGCGCCGCCGACCCGGTGGTCGGCCAGCCAGGGCAGGGTGCGTTCGGTGATCCGGCCGGTGAAGACGGCGCCTTCCTCGGTGCCGAGCAGCAGTTCGGTCTCCAGCAGTGGGTGGCCGGCCTTGTCCAGGCCGACGGCGGCGAGGTCGCCGGCGGAGCGGCCCGGCCGGAGCCAGTAGCGCTGGTGCTGGAAGGGGTAGGTGGGCAGTTCGGAGGGGCGGACGGTGTCGGCCCCGGCGTGGGCCGTGGACCAGTCCACGGGCAGGCCGCGGACGTGGAGTTCGGCGGCGGCGAGCAGGACGCGGTCCCAGCCGCCGTCCTCGCGCCGCAGCGTGCCGGTGACGACGGTCGGCGCCTGGACGGCCTCCTCCAGGGCCTCGACGACGGCGTGCGCGAGCACGGGGTGGGCGCTGACCTCGACGAAGGCCCGGAAACCGTCACCGGCGAGGGTCTCGACGGCGTCGGCGAAGCGGACCGTCTGCCGCAGGTTGCGGTACCAGTACCCCGCGTCCAACTCCGGACCCTCCAGCCAGCGGCCCTCGACCGTCGACAGGAACGGGACGACGGCCGGCTGCGGCTTCACCGAACCCAGCAGCTCGGCGAGTTCGACCTCGATGGACTCGACGTGGGCGGTGTGGGAGGCGTAGTCGACGGGGATCCGGCGCACCCGGGCGCCGCGCTCCTCGAAGGCGGCCACCACGGTGTCGAGGCCGGCCGGGTCACCGGCCACCACGACCGAGGAGGGGCCGTTGACCGCGGCGACCTCGACCCCGGCGGGGAGTCGGTCGGCCACCTCGGCGAGCGGCAGCCCGATCGACACCATGCCGCCGCGTCCGGCCAGACCCCGGGCGATGGCCTGCGACCGCAGCGCCACCACAGCGGCGGCGTCGTCCAGCGAGAGGATCCCGGCGACGTGCGCCGCCGCGATCTCCCCCTGCGAGTGGCCGACCACCGCGTCCGGCACCACACCCAGCGACGCCCAGAGACGGGCCAGCGCGACGTTCACCGCGAACGACACCGGCTGCACCACGTCCACCCGCTCCAGCGAAGCGGCACCCGGCACCTGGTTCACCACATCGAGCAACGACCAGTCGACATAGGGCTTCAGCGCCTCCGCGGTCTCCTCCAGAGCCCGCGCGAACACCGCGGACTCGGCGAGCAGCCGACGCCCCATCCCGGCCCACTGGGAACCCTGGCCCGGGAAGACGAACACCGACCGACCGCTCACCTCCGCCCGACCGGACACCAGCCCGGCCGCGGCCTCCCCCTCGGCCAGGGCCCGCAGCCCGCTCAGCGCCCGTGCCCGGTCGGCGGCGACCACGACGGCCCGCCGTTCCAGCGCGGCCCGGGAGCCGGCGAGCGCGCGGGCGACGGCCGGCGCCTCGGCGAGGGGCCTGGCCGCGGTGAACCCGGCGATCCGTTCGGCCTGTTCGCGCAGGGCCTCGGGGGAACGGGCGGAGAGCAGCCAGGGCACCGGGGTGCCGGAGCCGGCGTCGGGTTCGCCGTCGAGTCCGGCGGGCACCGCCCGGTGCGCCGGCTCCTGGGCGGGGGCCTGCTCCAGGACGACGTGGGCGTTGGTGCCGCTGACGCCGAAGGAGGAGACGGCGGCCCGGCGCGGCCGGTCGACCTCGGGCCAGGCCCGTTCCTCGGTGAGCAGGGCGACCGCGCCGGACTCCCAGTCCACCTTGGTGCTGGGCTCGTCGATGTGCAGGCTCTTCGGCAGCACGCCGTGGCGCAGCGCCTCCACCATCTTGATCACGCCGGCGACGCCGGCGGCGGCCTGGGCGTGGCCGATGTTGGACTTCAACGACCCCAGCCAGAGCGGCTGTTCGGCCGGACGGCCCTGCCCGTAGGTGGCCAGCACCGCCTGCGCCTCGATCGGGTCGCCCAGCGAGGTCCCCGTCCCGTGCCCCTCGACGGCATCGACGTCCGCCGCCGTCAGCCGGGCGTTGGCGAGGGCCGCCCGGATCACCCGCTCCTGCGAGGGGCCGTTCGGGGCGGTCAGGCCATTGGACGCACCGTCCTGGTTGACGGCCGAACCCCGGACCACGGCCAGCACCTCGTGCCCCAACCGCCGGGCGTCCGACAGCCGCTCCAGCAGCACCAGGCCCACCCCCTCGGCCCAGGCGGTGCCGTCGGCGCCGTCCGCGTAGGCGCGGGCCCGGCCGTCGGCGGAGAGCGCGCGCTGGCGGGAGAACTCGACGAAGGAGGTGGGCCGGGCCATGATCGCGGCGCCGCCGGCCAGGGCGAGCGTGCACTCGCCGTCGCGCAGCGCCTGCGCGGCCAGGTGCAGGGCCACCAGGGAGGAGGAGCAGGCGGTGTCCACCGTCACCGACGGGCCTTCGAGACCCAGGGTGTAGGAGACCCGGCCGGAGGCGACCGAGCCGGCGTTGCCGGTGCCCAGGTAGCCCTCAAGGCCGTCCGGGACCTCGGCGAGGTCGGTGGCGTAGTCGTGGTACATCAGGCCCGCGTAGACGCCGACCGGCTGCCCCTTGAGCGAGGTCGGGTCGATGCCCGCGCGCTCCAGCAGTTCCCAGGAGGTCTCCAGCAGCAGCCGCTGCTGCGGGTCCGTCGCGAGCGCCTCGCGCGGGGAGATCCCGAAGAAGGCGGCGTCGAACTCGCCCGCGTCGTGCAGGAATCCGCCGTGGCGGGCGTAGGAGGTGCCGGGGACGGCCGGGTCCGGGTCGTAGAGGGCGTCGAGGTCCCAGCCGCGGTCGGCGGGGAAGGGGGTGATCGCGTCGGTGCCCTCGGCGACCAGCCGCCACAGGTCGGCCGGGGAGGCGACGCCGCCGGGCAGCCGGCAGGCGGCGCCGACGATGACGACGGGGTCCTCGGCGGGCGGTACGGTGCGCGGTACGGGCGCGGGCCGGGCGGCGGTGGCCGGACGGCCGGTCAGCGCGTTCAGCAGGAAGGCCGCGACGGCGGTCGGGTTGGGGTGGTCGAAGGCGAGGGTGGCGGGCAGCCGCAGGCCGGTGGCGGCGGTGAGGCGGCCGCGCAGTTCGACGGCGGTGGCGGAGGTGAAGCCGAGGTCCTTGAACGGGCCGTCGGGGCGGATCGGGTCGGGGCCGTCGCCGGCCAGCCCGGCGGTCTCCGCGAGGACGAGGTCGAGCAGCTCGCGCTGCCGGTCGGCGGCCGGGCGGCCGGCCAGGCGGCGGCGCAGCGCGGCGGCGGTCGCGGTGTCCGGGGCGCTCGGGCCGGCCGGGGTGTCGATGAGGTCGCGCAGCAGGGCCGGGACGTCCTGCGGGGCGAGGGCGTCCAGCCCTTCGGGGTCGAGCCGGAGCAGCAGCAGGGAGGTGTGGTCGGCCAGGTGGGCGGCGTCGAAGGCGGCGGCGCTCTCCTGGGCGGTGAGCCGGCCGAGGCCGGGCGGCACGGGGCGTCCGTCCCCGTCGGCGGGGCCGGTGATGAGGGCGAGGCCGGGCAGGCCGTGGCGGCTGCGGTGGTGGGCGAGGGCGTCGAGGAACGCCGCGGCGGCGGCCTCCCCGGGGGCGCCGGGGGTGCCGAGCGGTCCGACGGTGGGGGTGTGCACGACGAAGGCGGACAGCTCGGTGCCGGCGGTCAGTTCGTGCAGGTTGACGGCGGCGGCGAGGGCGGCGCCGAGGCCGGGGAAGGCCGCGCCGGGGGTGTGGACGACGGCGTTGAAGCGCGTGCCCGGGCCGGCCAGCCAGTCGGCGAGGGCGTCGCGGTCGGCGAGGTCGAGGGCGCTGAGGGTGGTCTCGGCGCCGGCGGCGGTGAGCCGCCCGGCGAGTTCGGCGGCGGCCCGGTCGGCGGGGCCGTGGGGGCTGGTGAGCAGGATCCGGCGCACGCCGCGGCCGGCCACCAGGTGGTGGGCGACGGCGGCGGCGGCCGGCCCGTCGGCGCCGGTGACCAGGACGGTGCGGCACGGGTCGAAGCGGGCGCCGGGCTCGCCGTGGGCGAGCGCGGCGGACACCCGGGCGGCGCGCGGGCGCAGCGCCACGCCGGAGCGGACGACGAGTTCGGGTTCGCCGGAGGCGACGGCGGTGGCCAGGGCGTCGGCGGCGTTCTCCTCCGCGTCGAGGTCGACCAGCAGGAACCGGCCGGGGTTCGCCACCCGGGCGGCGCGGACCACGCCGCGCAGCGCGGCCTGGACGAGGTCGGTGGCGCCGCCGGGGCCGGCGGCGCCCCGGGTGACGACGACCAGCGCGGTGTCGGCGAGCCGTTCCTCGGCGAGCCAGGCGGTGAGCTGCCCGTCGAGGGCGCGCACGGCCTCCTCGACGTCGGCGGCGAGCGGCCCGGGGGTGCGCAGGCCGGCGCCGACGCCGAGCACGGCGGCATCGGGCAGCGGGCCGGCCGCGGCCAGCGCGGCCGGGTCGGGGTGGGCGGCGGCACCGAGGGCGTCGGCGAGGCCGAAGGCGTCGGCGCCGAGCACCGCCCAGGTGCCGGCGGCGGAGCGGGCGCCGGGGACGGAGGAGAGCGGCAGCCAGTCGACGCGGAACAGGTGCTCGTAGTGGCTGCCGCCGGCGGCCCGCAGCCGGGCGGGCGCGTCCAGCAGCACGTGCCGGGTGATCTTGCCGGAGGCGGTGCGCGGGATGCGTTCCGTCTCGTACAGCTCCTCGGGGACCTTGAAGTAGGAGAGCCGTTCCCGGCAGGCGGCCAGCAGGGCCTCCGGGTCGAGGCCGCCGGGGCCGGGCACCAGGAAGGCCACCGGCACCTCGCCGAGCACCTCGTGGGGCTTGCCGACGACGGCGACGTCCGCGACGCCGGGCACGCCGCGCAGCACCTCCTCGACCTCGGCCGGGTGGATGTTCTCGCCGCCGCGGATGATGAGTTCCTTGATCCGGCCGGTGATGGTGAAGTAGCCGGAGCCGTCCCGCCGGGCTAGGTCGCCGGTGTGGTACCAACCGCCGCGCAGCGCCTGCTCGGTGGCCTCGGGCTGGTTGTGGTAGCCGAGCATCACGCTCGGGCCGCGCACCCAGACCTCGCCCTCCTCGCCGTCGGCGGCGTCCAGGCCGGTCTCGACGTCGACCAGGCGCACGCCCAGGCCGGGGACGGGCAGGCCGCAGGAGCCCTCGACGCGGGCGCCGGTGGGCCAGTTGACGGTGATCGAGCCGCAGGTCTCGGTGGAGCCGTAGGCGTCGATGAGCGGCGCGCCGAACGCCTCCTCGAAGGAGCGCCGCAGCGCGGCGGTGGTCATGGCGCCGCCGACCAGGCACATCCGCAGGGCCGGCGCGGTGAAGCCGTCCTCCCGGGCGGCGCGCACCAGCTGCTGGTACATGGTGGGCACGCCGGCCAGGAAGGTCGCGGACTCCTCGCGGACGGCCTCCAGGACGTCCCGCGCGGCGAAGCCGTCGAGGATGCGGGCGGTGGCGCCGACGGCGGTGACGCTCAGCACGCAGGCGATGTGGGAGAGGCTGTGGAACAGCGGCAGCGGCCAGACCACCCGGTCCTCGGCGCTCAGGCCGGGCACCGGCACGTAGCAGGCGGCGACCGACCAGAGGCAGTTGCGCTGGGTGGACAGCACGCCCTTGGGCCGGCCGGTGGTGCCGGAGGTGTAGAGCATCCAGGCGGGGTCGTCGAGGCCGAGGTCGTCGCGCGCGGGGGTGGCGGGGTCGGTGCCGGCCAGGGTCTCGAAGGAGAGGGTGCCGGCCGGGACGGGGCCCTCGCCGGTGACGATCACCCGCAGGTCGGCCCGGCCGCGGGCGAGGGCGTCCAGGCCGGCGGCGCGGGCGGCGTCGGTGATGACGACGCGGGCGCCGCTGTCGTCCAGCAGGTGGGTGAGCTCGGCCTCGGTGGCGTGCGGGTTGAGCGGGACGCCGATGGCGCCGGCGCGCAGGATGCCGAAGTAGGCCTCCACCACCTCGACGCTGTTGCCGAGCAGGATCGCGGCCCGGTCGCCGGGCTGGAGGCGCAGGTCGGCGAGGTGGCCGGCGATCCGGCCGGTGCGGGCGTGGAGCTCGCCGTAGGTCACGCCGCGGACGGCGTCGCGGAACGCGGTCTTGTCCGAGCTGTCGCGGGCGTGCTCGGCCAGCAGTTCGGGCAGCGGCCGGATCAGCTCGGTGCGCAACATGCCGTCACTTCCTTGGGTCGGTTCAGGGTCGGTTCGGGGTCTGTTCCGGTCGGCCCGGTTCGGGCCTCGGGCGGGGCATTCGATTTCCGCCCGGCACCAGGGGTGGGCGGCGGCGGAATGGGGCTTGCATTTCCTGGCCGGAATGTCGCGGTACGGGGCCGGCGCAATTGCCGGGCGGCCTTTCCGGGGCGGCCGTACGCGAATTCCCGCCGGTCACAGTCTCGTGCGGCGGGGGCTCCGGGCCGCCCCTATCCGACCCCCTATACGGGCCCTAATCACGGTGGACGGGGCAGGGGTGGCGGGCCCGGCCGGCGGCTGAGCGGTGGGTGGGAACGGCGCCGCCCCGCCGGGCGTGGGCGCGGCGGGGCGGGCGGCCCGGACCGGCCGGTGGGGCGGCCGGGTGGGGCGGGATCGCGGCCGGTCAGTGGGCCGGGACGGGTTCGGGCAGCAGGGCGAGCAGGTCGTCGGGCCGGCGCAGCACCGCGTCGGGCCGTTCGGCGAGCAGCGCCGCCTCGTCGCTCTCGCCCCACAGCACGGCGATCGCGCCGACCCCGGCGCCCCGGGCGCTCGCCAGGTCGGTGACGGCGTCGCCGACCATGACGGTCCGTTCGGCCGGCACGTCGAGCAGTTCCAGGGCGCGCAGCACGATGTCGGGCGCGGGCTTGGCCCGGGGGACCTCGTCGGAGCCGAGCACGTGGTCGAAGTGGTGCAGCAGCCCGAGCTGGTCGAGCAGCGAGCGGGCCCGGGGGCCGCTCTTGCCGGTGGCCACGGCCAGCCGGATGCCGCGCCGGTTGAGGTCGACGAGCAGTTCCCGCACCCCGGCGTGCACGGTGACCTGGGGGGCGAGCCGGTAGCTCTCCCGGACGAAGGGCTCCTCCAGGGCGAGCGGCAGCCCCATGATCCGCATGATGTCCGGGAAGTAGCGGCCCAGGTGGCGGCAGTACTCCTCGAACGGCGGGTTGCCGTCGCCGACCACCTCCTCGTAGGCGGTGAGGAACGCCCGGCGCATCACGTCGAAGCTGTCGACGATGACGCCGTCGAGGTCGAAGACCACCGCGCGCAGCGGGGGGAAGGTGGCGAGCGCGTGGCCGTCGGGCCCGGTGGTCGGGGCGGTGGCTGCGAGCTGGTCGATCGGCATGGGATCTCCATGGGACGAGGGGCTGCCCGGACGGGTGACCGGGCCTGGCGCCCCGGGGCCGACGGGATGGGCACGGCCTCCGGGGCCTGGGCACGGGGCTGCTCGGGTGGAGCCGCGGCTCGGCGGGGAACGGCGGGAACGGCGGGAACGGCGGTCGGACGCCGACGACGGTCAGACGGCGAGCGCCGCGGCCTCGTCGGCGAGCCGCGGCCGCGGGGCGCGGGCCGCCGCGTAGAGCCGCTCGATGACCGAGATGGTGTGGTGGGCGCGCTTCACGGCCGCGCCGCGCGAGGCCGGGTCGGCGAGCACGGCGGGCAGCTCGTCGAGCTGGCTCACGTACTCGGTGCCGACGTCCTCCCCGGGCAGCGGGACCTCGGTGGTGACGCCGTCGCGGGTCCGGGTGAGGCGCGGGACCCGACGGTTCGGGCTGAAGCCGAAGGTGCACTCCAGGGTCGCGGAACCGGTGGCACCCTCCACGGTGATCCGGGTGGTGTCGACGGACTCGTGGGAGGCCCAGCTCGCCCGCACCGCCACCGAGACGCCGGTGTCGGTGAGCAGGAAGCCGCGGGCGGTGTCCTCGACGTCTCCCGCGCCGTCCGGCCCCTCGGTGCCGCGCCAGCCGGCGCCGCGCCTGCCGTCGTTGACGAAGTCGGCGGAGAGCGAGCCGAGCACCGACGGGAACCGGACGTCGCCGCCGAGCACGGCCTGGGCCGTGTCCAGCAGGTGCCAGCCGAGGTCGACCAGGGCGCCGCCGCCGGAGAGCCGCCGGCTGGTGAACCACCCGCCGGCGTCGGGGACACCGCTGGCGCGGACCCAGGCGAGGTCGACGTGCCGGATCGGGCCGAGGTCCGCCGCCAGTTCGGTGAGGGCGGCGACGTCCGGCCGGTAGCGGGCGGCGCTGCCCGCCAGCAGGACGGTCCCGCCGGCGCGTTCGGCGGCGGCCAGCCGGTCCGCCTCGGCGGAGCTGAGGCAGACCGGCTTCTCCAGGAACACCGGGATGCCGCGGGCGAGCAGGCGTTCGGCCACGGGGGTGTGCAGGTGGTTGGGCACCGCGACGACCGCGAGGTCGACGTCGGGGCCGAGCAGGTCGGCGTCGGCGAGGAGCGCGGCGTCGGCCGGCACGTGCTCCGCGCCGCCGGGGCCGGGCTCGACGACGGCGGTGACCCGGTAGGCCGGGTGGGCCGTCAGGCGGGGCAGCCAGATGGTGCGGCCCGCCCAGCCGAGGCCGACGACGGCCACCCGCACCGGGGCGTCCGGCCCCCGTCCGGCGGTGCTCACCCGCGCGTTCACACCGCGGCCAGGGCGTCGGCGATGATCTGCGCGGTGTCCTCGATCGCCCGCTCGCTCGCGAGGAGGGTGCGGTGGTGCAGCCAGATGCCGTCGGCGGTGAGCGCCTCGCTGTTGGGGCAGGCCTCGGCCAGCGCGTCGACGGTGGTGTCGGGCGCGGCCGACTCCCAGAAGCCGTCCGAGCGGTAGATGGCGCGGAAGACCACGAAGGCGGGCAGGCCGCGCGCGATCAGGTCGTCGACCAGGGCGTTGCGCCGGTCCTCGCCGAGGCCGGGCACCCGGAACATCGCCATGTAGTGCGGGACGCGGTCGGCCCGCTCGTCGTGGCCCTGCGGCACCACGCCGGGGATCTCCGTCAGCAGGCTCTTGAGCAGCTTGGCGCGCTCCTCGCGGACGCTGATCTGGCCGTCCAGGCGGGCGAGCTGGGCGCGCAGCACGCTCGCGGAGAACTCGTTGAGCCGGAAGTTGGAGCCGGAGGTCTGGTGGTAGTACTTCCGGTCCGTCGGCGGGCGGCCGCAGCTGTGCCGCAGGAACGCCTCGTCGTACTGGGCGGTCTCCGGGAAGGTGACGGCGCCGCCCTCGCCGGCCGTCATCAGCTTGCCGTTCTGGAAGCTGAACGCGGCGATCGAGCCCAGCTCGCCGACCCGGCGGCCGCGCCAGCGGGCGCCGTGGGCGTGCGCGGCGTCCTGCACGATCGAGACGCCCGAGTCGGCGGCGAGCTTGTCGAGGGCGTCCAGGTCGGCGATCTGGCCGGCGATGTGGACGGGCATGATCGCCCGGGTCCGCGGCGTGATCGCGGCGGCGGCCGCCTCGGGGCTCAGGTTGTAGGTGTCGAGGTCGATGTCGACCGGCACCGCGGTGGCGCCGAGCCGCTGGGCGGCCTGGGAGGAGGAGATGAACGTGAACGCGGGCACGATGACCTCGGTGCCCGGGCCGACACCGAGCAGCTGGAGGGCGATCTCCAGCGCGTGGGTGCCGTTGGTGACGGCGAGCGCCTTGGCGGCGCCGTGGTACTCGGCGAACTCCTGCTCGAAGGTGTCGACCTCCTTGCCGCCCATCCGCCACCACTGGCCCTGCTCCAGGGCCCTGAGCAGTCCTTCGCGCTCGGCATCGTCGTACTGGGGCCAGACCGGGAACTCCGGGGCCGGACGTCCTTGGGCACTCATGATTCCGCGCAGCCTTTCCTGTCGGGGGGACCGTGGAACGGGACGCTAACCCAGGAAATCCGGCCCGTCACCTCCCCTACGCACCCCCCTACAAAGCCCTTATCCTGCAGTTCGGCAACCCGCTCCGGGTTCGTCCGGGGAATTCGCTGCTATAACCGGAATATGAGCGAACTGCTATTGCTGAACGGCCCCAATCTCGGGATTCTCGGCCGCCGCGAGCCGGAGGTCTACGGCACCGACACCCTGGCCGACATCGAGGCCGCGGTCGCCGCCGAGGTGGCCGGCCGGGGCTGGAAGGTGGTCTCCATCCAGCGCGAGTCCGAGGGCCAGCTGATCGAGGCGGTGCAGGACGCCTGGGACGGCTCCGTCGGGGCGATCGTGAACCCGGGCGCGCTGATGATCGCCGGCTGGGGCCTGCGCGACGCGCTCGCCGCCTACCCGCGACCGTTCGTCGAGGTGCACCTGTCCAACGTCTGGGCGCGCGAGTCCTTCCGGCACGAGTCGGTACTGGCGCCGATCGCCTCGGGCGTGATCGTCGGGCTCGGCGCGCTCGGCTACCGGCTCGCCGCGCAGGCACTGCTGGCGAAGGTCCCGGCGTCCTGATGGGCTTCGCGACGGGCGCCCCGGCAGGGGGCACCACCACGACGACGCGGGCCGCGGCGGCGCCGGGTCCCGCGGCCCAGGCCCTGACGGCTCAGGGCCCCGCGGCTCAGGGCCCAACGCCGCAGGCCCCGACAGCTCAGGCCCCCACGACTCAGGCCCCGACGGCCGCCCGGGGCGTGCTCGGCATCGACATCGGCGGCACCAAGGTCGCGCTGCGCGCCGAGGACGGTCCGCCCGGCGGGCCGGTCCGCACCGAGGAGGCCGTGCTGCGCTGGCCCGGCGCCCGGGTGGCCGGCGCCTACGCCGACTGGACGGCGCTGGCCGGCACGGTCGCCGACCTGCGCGAGCGCTGGGAGGGCGACTTCGCGGCGGTCGGGGTGGCCGTGCCCGCGACCCTCGGCCCGGACGGCCGGGTGCTCGCCTGGCCCGGCCGCCCCGACTGGCGCGGCTTCGACCTCGTCCCGGCACTGCGGCGGCTCTTCCCCGCCGCCGCCCTGGCCTGGGCGGACGACGGCGACCTCGCCGCGCTCGCCGAGGCGGTGCACGCCGGGTCCGGGCACGTGGTCTACCTGGGTGTCGGGACGGGCGTCGGCGGCGGTGTCGTGCACGGGGGCGCGCCGCTGCCGGGCCCGGGGCGCGGCTCCTGCGAGGCGGGGCACCTGATCGTCGACCGCCGGGGCCCGGTCTGCGACTGCGGGCGGCGCGGCTGCCTGCAGGCCACCGCCTCCGGTCCGGCGACCCTGCGGCGCGCGGAACTGCTGCGCGGCGCGCCGGTCGAGTACCCGGAGCTGCGGTCCGGGCTGGCCGAGGGCGCGCCGTGGGCGGTGGAGGCCGTCGAGGAGACCTGCGCCGCGCTGGCGGCCGCGGCCGTCTCGCTCGGCGAGCTGTTCCACCCCGAACTGACCGTGCTGGGCGGCGGGTTCGCCGACGGGCTGCCCGGCTTCACGGCGCGGGTGGAGGCGCACGCCGCCGCGCTGGCCCGCCCCGGCGGCCCGGTCCCCGCGATCCGGCCGGCCGCGCTCGGCGGGCTGTCCTCGCTGCACGGCGCCCTCGCGCTGGCGCGGCTGCAGCCCGCGGCCTGAAGCCGTGCCCGCGCCCGCACCCCACCGCACCGCACACCACCTCACCGACCAGCCCTGGGAGCCGAGTTGACCACGACAGAAACCCTCGTCCGTACGGACGGCGGGCTGCGGCGCATCGACGTGGAGCTGGGTGAGCGCGGCTACCCGGTGCTGATCGGCCCCGGCGCCCGCCACCGGCTGGCCGGGGTGCTCGCGGGGATCGGCGCCCGCCGGGTCGCGGTGGTCAGCGCCCGGCCCGCCGAGTGGCTGCCCGACACCGGCCTCGACACCCTGGTGGTGGAGGCGAAGGACGGCGAGGAGGGCAAGTCCCTCGCCTGGGTGGCCGAACTGTGCAGCCGCTTCACCGCGTTCGGCCTCGGCCGGGCCGACGCCGTGGTCTCCTGCGGCGGCGGCACCACCACCGACGCGGTCGGGCTCGCCGCCGCGCTGTACCACCGGGGAGTGCCCGTGGTGCACCTGCCCACCTCGCTGCTGGCCCAGGTCGACGCGAGCGTCGGCGGCAAGACGGCGGTGAACCTCCCGGAGGGCAAGAACCTGGTGGGCGCGTACTGGCAGCCGTCCGCCGTGCTCTGCGACACCGACTACCTCGACACCCTCCCGCCGCGCGAACGCGTCAACGGCTACGGGGAGATCGCCCGCTGCCACTTCATCGGCGCCGGGGACCTCCGCCACCTGCCGCTGCCCGAGCAGATCGCCGCGAGCGTCGCCCGCAAGGCCGCAGTGGTGGCCGCCGACGAGCGCGACACCGGGCTGCGGCACATCCTCAACTACGGCCACACCCTGGGCCACGCGCTGGAACGCGCCACCGACTTCCGGCTGCGCCACGGCGAGGCGGTCGGCGTCGGCACGGTCTTCGCCGGCCGGCTGGCGAGCGCGCTCGGCCGGATCGGCCCCGAGCGGGTCGCCGAGCACCACGAGGTGGTCGCCCACTACGGGCTGCCGACCGCGCTGCCGCCGGAGGTCGGCACCGGGGCGCTGATCGCCCTCATGCGGCTGGACAAGAAGGCCGTCGACGGGCTCTCCTTCGTCCTGGACGGCCCGCGCGGCGCCGAACTCGTCAGCGACGTCCCCGAGTCACTGGTCGCCCGCACGCTGGACGCCATGCCGCGCGCCGCCGCCGGGGAGGCCTGAGGTGTCCCTTCACCCCGACCTGCCGACCCCCGACCTGCCGACCCCCGACGTACCGGCCGCCGACGTACCGGCACCCGACGCACCCGACGCGCCGGCCGCCCGCCCGCCGATCTCCGGCCGCACCCGGCTGTTCGCGGTGCTCGGCGACCCGGTCGCACAGGCCAAGGCGCCCGCCCTGCTCAACCCGCTGTTCGCGGCGAGCGGCGTGGACGCCGTGCTCGTCCCCGTGCACGCCCCGGCGGACCGGCTGGACGAGGTCGTCCGAGGGCTGAAGGCCGTCGCCAACCTGGACGGGCTGCTGGTCACCGTCCCGCACAAGCTGGCGATGTGCGGGCACGCCGACGAACTCAGCGACGCCGCCGCCCTGTTGGGCAGCACCAACGCGCTGCGCCGCGAGCCGGACGGCCGCTGGTACGGCGACAACTTCGACGGCGCCGGGTTCGTCCGGGGCCTGGCCGCCGCCGGGCACCACCCGGCCGGGCTGCGGGTGGCACTGGCCGGCGCCGGGGGCGCGGGGCTCGCCATCGCCGCCGCCCTGCTCGCCGAAGGGGCCGCCGCACTCACCGTCACCGATCCCGACCGGGGCCGGGTGGACGCCCTGCTGGAGCGGCTCGGCACCCGCTGGCCCGGCCGCGTGGCCGCCGCCCCGTGCCCGCCCGCCGACGTCGACCTCGCGGTCAACGCCACCCCGCTGGGCCTGGACCCGGCCGACCCGCTCCCCTTCGACCCGGCCCCACTGGTGCCCGGCGCGCTGGTCGCCGACATCATCATGACGCCCGCCGAGACCCCGCTGCTGCGCACCGCCGCCGCCCTCGGCCTCGCCACCCACCCCGGCATCCACATGCTCGCCGAGCAACTGCCGCTCTACCGCTCCTTCTTCCGCCTTCCGGGGTGATCCCCCGTCCCTCCGGAGCCGGCCGACCCCCGTGGCCGTTCCCTCCCCCGTCCCCGGGAACGATCCAAACGATCATCCCACCAGCCGGTCGCCACCGACCTGACCACGCCTGATAGCGTGCCATCGCCGTGGTGTTCGGGAAACCGGTCTGAGTCCGGTGCGGCCCTCGCCACTGTTGCCGCGGAGTTCCGCGGCCCTCGCTGACCGGCTTTCGCCAGCGGTCAGGGCCACTGGGCGGGCTGGGAGAGCCGCTCGGGAAGGTCGGTCGCGGCGTGTTGATGCGGAAGCCAGGAGACCGGCCACGGCGCGACATGTTCCACGAGGGTTTTGGAGAACACGTGCCCAGCGGTCAGCCGTACCCGCATCCGGTCCGATCCATACGTTCCATGCGCTCCGCGCGCTCCATGCGTCCCGTACGTCCCACAGGTCCGACACGTGTCGGCCGGGCCGTCACGGCCCTGCTGTTCGTCGGTGTGCTCGGAGGGTGCGCGGGCGCCCCCGCGCCCGTCGCGTCCGGCGGGGCGACCGGAAGTGCCGCGCCGGTCAGCGTGGACAACTGCGGGACCACCGTGACGGTCGGCGCGCCGCCCGAGCGGCTGGTGACGCTCAACCAGGGTGCCACCGAGGTGGCCCTGGCCCTCGGCCTGCAGTCCCGCATGGCCGGTACCGCCTACCTCGACGACTCCGTCCCGGAGAAGTGGAAGGCCGCCTACGACTCCGTCCCGGTGCTCTCCAAGAAGTACCCGACGAAGGAGAACCTCCTCGCGGCCCGTCCCGACTTCCTGTACGCCTCCTACTCCACCGCGTTCACCGACAAGGTCGCGGGCACCCGGGAGGAGCTGCGCGGCCAGGGCGTCCCGTCGTACCTGTCCCCGTTCGGCTGCTCGGACAAGAACCAGGTGCCGCCGACGACCTGGCAGGCGGCGTGGGGCGAGCTGAACGACGTCGCCAAGGTCTTCGGCGTCCCGGAGCGGGCCGCCGCGATCCAGCGGCAGCAGGAGCAGCAGCTGGCGCAGTTCACGGCGACGGCCGCGGGCAAGGGCCTGAAGGTCCTGTGGTTCGACTCGGACACCAAGACGCCGTACGTCGGCACCGGCCAGGGCGGCCCCCAACTCGTGCTCGACGCCGTGGGCGCCCGCAACGTCTTCGGGGACCTGCCCGGCAGCTGGCAGAACGTGAGCTGGGAGAAGGTCGTCGCGGCGGACCCGGACGCCATCGTGGTCGCGGACGCCGACTGGGACACCGCCCAGTCCAAGATCGACTACCTGGAGAACGACCCGGTCCTGAGCAAGCTCACCGCCGTGCAGCGCAAGGCCTTCGTGACGGTGCCGTTCTCCGAGTCGACCCCCGGCGTGCTGCTCGCCGACGGTGCCGCCCGGGTGTCCGACGGGCTGGGCCGACTGCACCCGGCTTCATGACCACCGCGCCCCACCCCGTCGTGCGGCCCGCTGGTCCGGGCCGCGCGACGGCGGCCCTGGCCGTCGCCGCGGCCCTGCTCCTGAGCACCCTGCTCCTCGGCCTGGCCGTGGGCTCGCAGCACGAGTCGGTCGGAACGGTGATCGAGGTCGTGGCGCGCCGTCTCGGGCTGGGCGACCCGCCTGTGACGCTGCTGGACGACCAGATCGTCTGGCAGCTGCGGCTGCCCCGGGTGCTGGGAGCGGCCGCCACCGGCGCCGGCCTCGCGGTCTGCGGCGCGGTGCTGCAGACGCTGACCGGGAACGACCTGGCCGATCCCTTCCTGCTCGGGATCTCGGACGGAGCCGCCGCCGGCGCGGTCACCGTGATCGTCCTCGGCGTCGGCGTGACCGGCGCCGTGGGCACCGGCGCGGTGGCGACGGCGGCCTTCGCCGGCGCCCTGCTCGCCGCCGCCGTCGTCCTGGCCCTGGCCGGCGCCCGAACCCGGTCGCTGCCCACCGCCCGGACCGTGCTCGCCGGCATCGCGGTCGGCCAGATGTGCGGGGCCTACACCTCGTTCGTGGTGATGGTCCTCGGGGACCGCGACGCGGCGCGCGGGGTCATGGAGTGGACGCTGGGTTCGGTCGCCGGCGTGCGGTGGCCCACCGCCGTCTTCCTGCTGGCGGTCGCGCTGGTCGGTGTCACGGTCCTGGCCTCCTCGGCCCGCGACCTGGACGCCTTCGCCTTCGGCGAGACCGCCGCCCGCTCCCTCGGCGTCCACGTCGAGCGCACCCGCTGGGTCCTCGTCGCCACCGCCGCGCTGGTGACCGCGTGCCTGGTCGCCAACACCGGCGTCATCGGGTTCCTCGGCCTAGTCGTCCCGCACGTGGTCCGTCTCGTCTGCGGCCCGCGCCACGCCCTCCTGCTGCCCGTGTCGGCGCTGGTCGGCGCGTCCCTCCTGGTGGGCAGCGACGTCGTGGCGCGCTCGGTCCTCCCCGACCGGGAGATCCCCGTCGGCGTCGTCACGGCCGGGCTCGGAGCGCCGTTCTTCGCCTGGCTGCTGTGGCGCCAGGGGCGGGCCGACGGGAGGGCGCAGTGACGACGACGCCTGTCGGGCTGCGCGCGGAGGGACTCGGTGTCCGCATCGGCGGAGCCACCCTGCTGGACGCGGTCTCGATCGCCTTCCGCCCCGGCCGGATCACGGGCCTGCTCGGGCCCAACGGCGCCGGGAAGACCACCCTGCTGCGCGCGGTCGCCGGACTGACCCGGCCGAGCGCGGGCCGGGTCCTCCTGGACGGCGAGGACCTCCACGCCCTCACGGCCCGCCGGCGGGCACGACGGGTGGCCTTCATGGAACAGCAGGCGGACACCCGGCTGTCGCTGACGGTTCGTCAGGTCATCGAGCTCGGCCGCACGCCGCACCGCGGCCGCTGGCCCGTGCCGACGGACTCCGCCGCCGACGCCCACGAGCGGTCCGTGGTCGCCGACGCCGTCGCCGCAGCCGACGTCGGCCACCTGCTCGACCGCTCCTGGCCGACGCTGTCGGGCGGCGAGCGGCAGCGGGTCCAGCTCGCCCGGGCGCTGGCGCAGGAGCCCGACGTGCTGCTGCTCGACGAGCCCACCAACCACCTCGACCTGCGCCACCAACTCGGCTTCCTCGAAACCGTCCGCGGGCTGGGCATCACCACGGTCGCCGCGCTGCACGACCTCGAACTCGCCGCCGCCTACTGCGACGAGGTCGCCGTCCTGCTCGACGGCCGGCTGGTCGCCCACGGGCCCGGCTCCGAGGTGCTCACCTCGCGCACGATCGCGGAGGTCTACGGCGTCGACGTCACCGTGGAACGGCACCCCCGGCACGACAGACCGCACATCCGGTGGAACGGACTGCTCCACGAAAGGACGACGCCATGACCTCCCCCGCCCCGGATGCCCCCGCCCACCGCAGTGCCGTGGTCCTGGTCGGCATGTCGGCCGGGGAGGCCGTCCGCCGTGACGAACTCCTCCGGGCGGCGGCGTCGCACCGGGCCTCGATCGCGTTCCTGCAGCTGGCGGACCCGTCCCTGTCGGCCGAGCTGACCAGGCTGGCCGACGCGGGCACCGGGACCGTGGTGCTGGTCGGCGTCCGCCTCACGGATTCCGGCCCGGGCCAGTCCTGGCTCCGGCGGATCGCCGCGCACTGGTGGCGCGAGCGCGCGGGACACCGTCCCGAACTCCTCGTCGCCACCCGCCTCGCCGACTCGCCGGACGCGGTCCCCACGGTGGCCGCGGCGACGAAGGCCGTCACCGGCACGGAGCCCGGCCTCACCTCCGCGGCCTGGGAGGACGTGCCCGGCCACCGGCACCAGGTCATGGTGTGCCGCGGCCCGCGCTGCGCGGCCAAGGGCGTGGAGGAGGGACTGCGCGCCCTGGTCCAGGGACTGACCGAGCAGGGCCTCGGCGACGACGACGTGCTCGTCACCCAGACGGGCTGCCAGTTCCCCTGCAACCAGGCCCCCGTCATCAGCGTCCAGCCGGACGACGTCTGGTACGGCAACGTCGACCCGGCCACCGCCGCCCTCATCGTCACCGAGCACCTCGCCGGCGGACGACCGCTCGAGTCCCACCGCCTCCCCCGCCACCGGAGGGAGCGGGCGGACCACCACGACGACTGACCGCGGCCACCGGCCCGGGAGCGGCGGTCCGTACCGCGTGGTGCGGACCGTCGCTCCCGTCGTTGCCGACGCCGCGCACCGGCGCGGGCGGCCACGCTCCGCGACCCCTCCCGCGGAGCACCCCCGGGCGCGCGGCCGGGGCGGCGGCGGTAGGACGGATACGGACCCGGCCGGGAGGAGTGTCCGTGAAGATCGTCGTCGACCTCAACCGCTGCCAGGGCTACGCGCAGTGCGCGTTCCTCGCGCCCCGGGTGTTCGAGCTGCACGGCGAGGAGGCCCTGATATACACCCCGCAGCCCCCCGACGGGCAGCGGGAGCGCGTCCTGCGGGCCGCGGCGGCGTGTCCGGTGCAGGCCATCCTGGTCGAGGACCGCGCCGAGGCCGGGGCCGTCGGCCCAGACAGCCCCGGCGGGGAGGGCCGGTCCGGTGTGCGGTGACCTCCGGAGCGGCCGGATCGTCGTCGTCGGCGCCTCGCTGGCCGGGCTGCGCGCCGCGGAGACGCTGCGCGACGAGGGCTTCGCCGGGCGGCTGACCGTGGTCGGCGAGGAGCGCCGCCCCCCGTACGACCGTCCGCCGCTGTCCAAGCAGGTGCTGCTCGGGCGGGTGCGCGCCGGGGAGACCGCGCTGCCGCGCCGCCGCGAGGTGGACGCGGAGTGGCGGCTCGGCGTCCGCGCGACCGGCGTGGACGGGGCGGCCAGGCAGGTGCTGCTCGCGAACGGCGAACGGCTGCCGTACGACCGGCTGCTGATCGCGACGGGCACCCGGGCCAGGCCCTGGCCGGACCCCGCGCAGGCCGCCCTCGACGGGGTGTTCACCCTGCGCACCGCCGACGACGCGGCCGGGCTGGCCGAGCGGCTCGCGGCCGGCCCTCGGCGGGTGCTGGTGATCGGTGCCGGGTTCACCGGCTCCGAGATCGCCTCCGCCTGCCGGGAGCGCGGCGTGGCGGTGACGGTCGCGGAGCGCGGCCCCGCCCCGCTGGTCGGCGCCCTCGGCGGGGCCTTCGGCGCCTTCGCGGCCAGGGTCCAGCGCGCCCACGGGGTCGACCTGCGCTGCGGGGTGACCGTCACCGCGCTCCACGGCCGGGACGGTCGGCTCACCGGGGCCGAGCTCTCCGACGGCAGCCGGATCGAGGCGGACGTCGCCGTGGTCGCCCTGGGGGCCGTCCGCAACACCGAGTGGCTGGCCGACTCCGGGCTCGCCGCCGGTCGGCGTGGCATCGCCTGCGACGCCGGCTGCCGTGCCTTCGACATGTACGGGATCGTCACCGACGACGTCTTCGTCGCGGGTGATGTCGCCCGCTTCCCGCACCCGCTCTTCGAGTACCAGCTGCTCTCCCTCGAACACTGGGGCAACGCGGTCGCCCAGGCCGCGGTGGCGGCCCACAACATGGTCAACCCGGGGCCGCGCCGGCTGCCGCACCTGAGCGTGCCCGCCTTCTGGTCCAGCCAGTTCGGCCTCAACATCAAGTCCGTCGGCGTGCCGACCTTCTCCGACCACGTGGTGGTCGCCCAGGGCTCGCCGGAGGAGCGGCGGTTCGTCGCGGTCTACGGGTACCGGGGCCGGATCACGGCCGCCGTGAGCGTGAACCGGGCCAAGTGGCTGGAGCACTACCAGGGGCTGATCGAGACCGCCGCCCCGTTCCCGCCCGACTGGGTCGGCGTGGAGCCGCCGCCCTCCCGTACCCCCGTCCCGTCCGACGTGCCCGATCCGAAGGTGCTCTCGCACGGTCCCACCGTCGCGCTCACCGGTCACCTGCCCGACCGGCGGCTGACCTTTCGGCGCTGGGACGGCTGAGCACCGTCCCGGCGCCGCGGACCGCCGCCGCCACCCCCGAGGAGCCCGCCATGGCCACCACCGACACCCCCGGCAGCAGCACCGGATCCCCAGGCACGCTGTACCGCCGGATCACCGACTACGCCAACCGCGCCGACCCCTACCCCCTCTACGCCGAGCTGCGCGAGCACGGCGTGGCCCGCCAGGACGACGGCGGCTACCTGGTCGGCACCTACGACGAGGTCGCCGCGCTGCTCCACGACCCGCGGATCAGCTCCGACCGCCGCAACCGCACCGTCCCGGACGAGGTGCAGGTCGTCCCGGTCGCCTTCATCGGCCGGGACGACCCTGAGCACGAACGGCTGCGCAACCTGGCCATGCGGCCCTTCGGCCCGCCGCACGCGCCCGGCCGGGTCGACGCCATGCACGACGAGATCACCGCGATCGCCGGGGAGTTGATCGACGGGCTGCGCGGCCGCGACCGGATCGACCTCGTCGAGGACTTCGCCTACCCGCTCCCCGTCACCGTGATCTGCCGGCTGCTCGGGGTGCCGCGCGAGGACGAACCCCGGTTCCACGCCTGGTCCGAGACCCTGATCGAGGGCTTCGACCCCACCCCCGGCACCGACCCGGCCGAGCGGCAGCGGGTGGCCCTCCAGGCCCGGACGGAGATGGGGCTGTACCTCGGCGAACTCGCCGAGAGCCGCCGCGGCAGGCCCTCCGAGGACATGCTCTCCGCCTTCGTCAACGACCCCGGCCCGGACGGCGGCTTCACCACGCCTGAGCTGATGGCCACCGCCGTCCTGCTGCTCATCGCCGGGCACGAGACGACCGTCAACCTGGTCACCAACAGCGTGCTCACCCTGCTGCGCCATCCCGAGGCCCTCCAAATGATGCGCGAACGGCCCGAGTTGATGCCGGGCATGGTGGAGGAGGTGCTGCGCTACGAGCCCCCGGTCCAACTGCTGCCGCAGCGCACCGCGCTGACCGACGTCGAGGTCGACGGCGTCACCATCCCCAAGGGCGCGCCGTTGGTCCTGGTCCTCGCCGCCGCCAACCGGGACCCGCGGCGGTTCCGCGACCCGGACCGCTTCGACCCGACCCGGCAGGACAACCAGCACCTCGGCTTCGGCAGCGGCGTGCACAGCTGCTTCGGCGCGCCGCTCGCCAGGGTCGAGGGGCAGATCGCCCTCACCGCGCTCATCCGCCGCCTCGACGACCCCCGCCTGCTCCAGGACCCGCCCGTGTATCGCCGCAGCCCGATCCTGCGCGGGCCCCGCCACCTGCCGCTGGCGGTCTCCGGCATCACGGACTGAGCGTGCCGCCCCAGCCGTCCGGGCACCCTCAGTCCCGGGGGCCGGGCAGCGCGGCGTACGGGACGAAGGTGCTGGTGTGCTCGTCGACGGCCAGCGGTCGGCCGATGGCCGGGGCGGAGCGCTGCGGGCAGGCCGGGCGTTCGCAGACCTTGCAGCCGAGGCCGATCGGGGTGGCGGCCGCCTCGTCGCCGAGGTCCAGGCCGGCGGAGTAGACCAGTCGGCCGGCGTGCCGGATCTCGCAGCCGAGGCCGATGGCGAAGGTCTTGCCGGGGCGGCCCCAGCCGCCGGGCGAGCGGGTGACGGCGCGGGCGGTCCAGAGGTAGCGGCGGCCGTCCGGCATGGCGGCGACCTGGACGTGGACGCGCCCGGGGGCGGCGAAGGCGTCGTAGACGTTCCACAGCGGGCAGGTGCCGCCGGTGCGGGAGAAGTGGAAGGGCGTGGCGGACTGGCGCTTCGAGACGTTCCCGGCCCGGTCGACGCGTACGAAGGAGAACGGCACGCCGCGCAGGCCGGGGCGCTGGAGGGTGCTGAGCCGGTGGCAGACCGTCTCGTAGCCGACGCCGAAGTGGTCGGCGAGGTGCTCGATGTCGTAGCGGGCCGCCTCCGCCTGGGCGTGGAAGGCGGTGTAGGGCAGGACGAGGGCGGCGGCGAAGTAGTTGGCCAGGCCGATGCGGGTGAGCGCGAAGGCGGTGGATCCCTCCGGGCTGTCCTGGGCGGCGAGTTCGGACAGCAGGGAGTCGTGTTCCAGGTAGGCCAGTTGCGTGGCCATCCGGAAGGCCTGCTGGCCGGGGCGCAGCCGGTCGGACAGCCGGAGGGTCCGGGTCGGCTCGTCGTACTGGTGCAGTCGGCCGCCTCCGGTGGCGATCCGGACCCGGTGCCCGGTGGCGAGCCGTTCGGCCAGCACCGTCCTGACCTCGCCGCGCCGCAGGCCGATGGACGTCGCCAAGTCCTCGGCGGCCGTGTCGAGTTCGTGGAGGTAGTTCCGGCGGCGGTAGAAGAACTCGCGGACCTGCTCGTGCGGGGTGTGCGTGTCGACTCCGAGGCCGCGGTCCCCGGCGAGGACGGCGAGCTGCTCGGCGGCGTCCCGGCGGCCTCGGGCCAGGTCGCTCAACAGCCGTGCCACGGAGGGCAGTCGGGCGGCGAGCTCGTCGAGGTCACCGCCGGTGATCCGGCCGGCCGTGACCTCCTCGCCGAGCGCGTCGCGCAGTTCGGCGGTGAGCCGGGCACTGTCGGGCGGGGCGAAGTAGCCGGCCTCGACGCCGAAGGCCTCGGTGAGGCGCAGCAGGACGGGCACGGTGAGGGGACGGGCGTCGTGCTCCAACTGGTTGACGTAGCTGGGCGAGAGGTCGAGCAGCCGGGCGAGGGCGGCCTGGCTGAGGCCGCGCTCCTCGCGCAGGCGGCGCAGCCGGGCACCGGCGAAGGCCTTTCCCATGGTGTCGTTCTCCCCGCTGTGCGCATCGGTCGATCCGGCGCGGGCAGCCTAGCCGCAGCGCGGCCAGTCAGCCCTTCGCAACCTTCGCGGATTCACCGATGAGCGTTCGCAGAAGTTGGCCGCGGTCCACCGGTGACGGCGGCTCGGCGGGGGTGCCAGAGTCGGTGCTGCGGCCGGGAGGTGCGCAGGACAGCCGCAGAGCACCAGGTCGCTCGCGGTCCGGTGGGCTGTCCGGGCCTCCACGTCCCGCGGTGCGCCACCGCAGCCCGGCACCGTCCGGCCGCCCACTCGCCCTCGCGGTGAGGTGCGTCACATCCTTCGCAACGAGCAAACGAGCACCCTGGGGAGCAGGCCCATGACTCAGTCGGTCCGGCAGCAGCAGGAGCAGCAGGCGGCGGAGCTCGCCGCCCGGTGGGCCTCCGACCCGCGGTGGGCGGGCATCGAGCGCACGTACACGGCGGCGGATGTGGTCCGGCTGTCCGGGACGGTGCGCGAGGAGCACACCCTGGCCCGGCGCGGCGCCGAGCGGCTGTGGCGGCAGCTGCACGAGCAGGACTACGTCCACGCGCTCGGCGCGCTGACCGGCGGCCAGGCCGTGCAGATGGTGAAGGCCGGGCTGCAGGCGATCTACCTGTCCGGCTGGCAGGTCGCGGCCGACGCCAACCAGGCCGGGCAGACGTACCCGGACCAGAGCCTCTACCCCGCCAACTCCGTTCCCCAGGTGGTGCGTCGGATCAACAACGCGCTGCTGCGGGCGGACGGGATCGACGCGGCGGAGGGCAACGGCGGCCCGGACTGGCTGGTGCCGATCGTCGCCGACGCGGAGGCCGGCTTCGGCGGCCCGCTGAACGCCTTCGAGCTCACCAAGGGCATGATCGCGGCCGGCGCGGCGGGCATCCACTACGAGGACCAGCTGGCCTCCGAGAAGAAGTGCGGCCACCTCGGCGGCAAGGTGCTCGTCCCCACCGCCCAGCACATCCGCACCCTGAACGCCGCCCGCCTGGCCGCCGACATCGCCGACGTGCCGACCCTGATCGTCGCCCGCACCGACGCGCTCGCCGCCAACCTGCTGACCAGCGACGTGGACGAGCGCGACGCCCGGTTCTGCACCGGCGAGCGGACGGCCGAGGGCTTCTACCGGGTCGAGCCCGGCATGGCCCCGGTGATCTCGCGCGGCCTGGCCTTCGCCCCGTACGCGGACCTGCTCTGGGTGGAGACCGGCACCCCGGACCTGGAGCAGGCCCGGGAGTTCGCCGAGGCGGTCAAGGCCGAGCACCCGGACACGATGCTCGCCTACAACTGCTCGCCCTCCTTCAACTGGAAGGCCGCGCTGGACGACGACCAGATCGCCAAGTTCCAGCGGGAGTTGGGGGCGATGGGCTACCGCTTCCAGTTCATCACGCTGGCCGGCTTCCACGCGCTCAACCACTCGATGTTCCAGCTCGCCCGCGGCTACGCCGAGCACGGGATGACGGCCTATGTCGACCTCCAGGAGGCCGAGTTCGCGGCCGTGCCGGACGGCTACACCGCCGTGAAGCACCAGCGCGAGGTCGGCACCGGGTACTTCGACCTGGTCTCCACCGCGCTCAACCCGAACGCCGAGACGCTCGCCCTGACCGGCTCCACCGAGGCCGAGCAGTTCCACTGAGTCCGAAGGAGGCCGCCGGGCCCGAAGCGGGCCGCCGAGCCGGAAGGACAGCACCACCGAGCCACCCTGGCAGCCGCTTTGGGGAGCGGCCGCCGCCCACCCCGCCGCCCGGGGCCTCGTTGAGGGACGAGGCCCCGGGCGCCTTCCACCCGCCCCTGGAGCACCGGATGAGCCAGCCCAGCCGCATCGAGGTCCTCGGAGAACACGAGGACCGCTTCGACGAGATCCTCACCCCCGAGGCGCTCGCCTTCCTCGCCCGTCTGCACGACCGGTTCGCCGCCCGCCGCACCGCGCTGCTCGCCGAACGCGACCGGCGCCGCGCCGAGTTGGCGGACGGCGGCAGCCTCGACTTCCTCCCCGGGACCCGCGCCGTCCGCGAGGACAGCACGTGGCGCGTGGCCGGCGCCGGGCCGGGCCTGGCCGACCGCCGGGTGGAGATCACCGGCCCGCCCGAGCGCCGGATGACCGTCAACGCGCTCAACTCCGGTGCCAGGGTGTGGCTCGCCGACTTCGAGGACGCCACCGCCCCCACCTGGCACAACCTGGTCTCCGGGCAGCTCAACCTGGTCGACGCGGTCGAACGCCGGATCGACGACACCACCCCTGAGGGCAAGCGCTACCGGATCGGCGACTCCCCCGCCACCATCGTCGTCCGCCCGCGCGGCTGGCACCTCGACGAGCAGCACCTGCTGGTCGACGGCCGCCCCGCCGTCGGCGCGTTGGTCGACTTCGGCCTCTACCTCTTCCACTGCGGCAAGCGGCAGATCGAGCGCGGCAGCGGCCCGTACTTCTACCTGCCCAAGCTGGAGGACCACCGCGAAGCCCGGCTCTGGAACGAGGTCTTCGCCTTCGCCCAGGCCGAGTTGGGCATCCCGCACGGCACGATCCGGGCCACCGTGCTGATCGAGACCATCACCGCGGCCTTCGAGATGGACGAGATCCTCTACGAGCTGCGCGAGCACGCCGCCGGGCTCAACGCCGGGCGCTGGGACTACCTGTTCAGCCTGATCAAGAACTTCGCCCAGCACGGCCCGCGCTACGTGCTGCCGGACCGCGCCACCCTCACCATGACCCAGCCCTTCCTGCGCGCCTACACCGACCTGCTGGTGCGCACCTGCCACCGGCGCGGCGCCCACGCCATCGGCGGCATGGCCGCCGCCATCCCCCAACGCGCCCCGGAGGCCAACGCGGTGGCCCTCACCAAGGTGCGCGCCGACAAGGAGCGGGAGGCCGGCGACGGCTTCGACGGCTCCTGGGTCGCCCACCCCGGCCTGGTCGCCACCTGCCGCACCGCCTTCGACGACGTCCTCGGCGACCGGCCGAACCAGCTCGACCGCACCCGCGAGGACGTCGAGGTCACCGCCGCCGACCTGCTCGGCGTGCACAGGCTGTCCGCCGGCCTGCCGACCGACCAGGGGCTGCGCTCCAACATCGCCGTCGCCCTGCGCTACCTCACCGCCTGGCTCGGCGGTTCCGGAGCCGTCGCCGTCTTCGGGCTGATGGAGGACGTCGCCACCGCCGAGATCGCCCGCTGCCAGATCTGGCAGTGGCAGCACCACTGCACCCGGCTGACCGGCGGCTCGCTCGTCACCCCGGACATGGTGCGGCGCCTGATCGACCGGGAGCGCGCCACACTGCTCGCCGAGGGCGCCGACCCGACGCTGGTGGACGACGCGGTGCGGATCCTGGAGGACACCGCCCTCGGCGCCGACCTGCCCGCCTTCCTCACCACCGAGGCCTACGCCCGCCACCTCGTGCGGATCCGCACCGCGGCCTGAGCCGCCCCACCACGGAGGCAGTGCACCATGAACGACATCCGCCGCGTCGCGGTCGTCGGCGCCGGACAGATGGGCGCCGGCATCGCCGAGGTCTTCGCCCGCGCCGGGCTCGACACCGTCGTCTGCGAGGCCGGCCGGGACTCCCTGCGCACCGCCCGGGCCCGGATCGACCGCTCGCTGCACCGCGCCGCCGACCGCGGCCGGATCAGCGAGGAGCAGCGCACCGACGCCTGGGCCCACCTGCTGTTCGCCGACGACCTGGAGGCGCTCGCCGACCGCCAGTTGGTGGTCGAGGCCGTCGTCGAGGACGAACGGGTCAAGACCGAGGTGCTCACCACCCTGGACAAGGTGCTCGTCGCCGAGGACGCCGTCCTGGCCACCAACACCTCGGCCATCCCGGTCACCCGCCTCGGCATCACCACGGGCCGCGCCTCCCACGTCCTGGGGCTGCACTTCTTCAACCCGGCCCCGGTGATGCCGCTGGTCGAGCTGGTGTCCTCGCTGCACACCGCCCCGACCGTCCTCGACCGGGTGGAGGGCTTCGCCCGGGACGTCCTCGGCAAGCACGTCGTCCACTCCCGCGACCGGGCCGGCTTCGTCGTCAACGCCCTGCTGGTGCCGTACCTGCTCGCCGCGATCCGGATGGCCGAGGCCGGCCACGCCAGCCCCGAGGACATCGACGCCGGGATGGTCCACGGCTGCGCCCACCCCATGGGGCCGCTCCAACTCGCCGACCTGATCGGGCTGGACACCGTCGAGGCGATCGCCCGGTCGATGTACGAGGAGTACAAGGAGCCGCTGTACGCGCCCCCGCCGCTGCTCTCCCGCATGGTGGAGGCCGGACTGCTCGGCCGCAAGAGCGGACGGGGGTTCCACGCGCACGCCTCGGCGTGACGAGCGCGCCCCGCCGGTGCCCGGCTCCCGTCGCGGAGGGCCGGGAACCGGCGGGGCGGCGTGGTTTCAGACGGTGACGCGTCCGGGCGCTCCAGTTGCTCGGGGCACTCCAGCCCCTTCGGCTGAAAGGACGTCCGCCCGGTGGCAGTCCGGCCGGGGCCCCTGGTGCGGCACACCCGGCCCCTCCCGCCGCCGGGCCCGGTCGCGTTCCGCCCCGTCGAGGACGGCCCGGTGGACGGCGCGGGCCAGCCGGGAGCCCCAGACCGACCGCGGGCCGCCGAAGGGGTCGGCCGCCTCGCCGTCGACCGGGGTGCGGACGGCCACGCACACGGCGTCGGACGGGGTGCCCGAGCACGAGTAGCCGGCGTCCAGGAGGGCCTGCACCTTCGCCTCGGTGGCCGTCGCCAGCAGGTTCACCAGCCCCGCGTCGGCCACCGGCGCGGGCACGACCGCGAGGATGTTGATCGTCCCCGGGACGTACGGACCGGGCGGTGCCGCGGCTGCCGCGGCCCAGGTCGGGACGCCGATGCCGGTCGTCACCAGGGCGACGGCGCCGCCGTCCTCACCCCAGGTGCAGTCGTCGACCTCCGCGGCGGTCATCAGCCCGACACCCGGCCCGCGCAGGCCCTCGGCCTCCGCCAGCTCCGCCAGGTGCCGCTCCGGGTCCATCCGGCTGTAGCCGGGCCGGACCTGGGCGTTCACCACCCAGCCGCGCTCACCGATCCCCCCGCCCAGCACGCCGCTGCTGACCATCCGCCAGCCCGGGCCGGCCTTCCACACCAGCAGGTGACGACACGAGCCGTCCTCCGACCGCGCGGACCGGAGGACGGCGGGTCGCCGCGGCTCGGACACCAGGCTGTTCGCTGTGATCACCTCAGAGGCAGGGGGCGGTCGGGCCGGCCCGGTCCGGCGGCGAGGTGCGGTGATCACCGGCGGAGGAGGCCCTGAGGATCCTAGCCCGCGAGACCGGTCCACAGGATTCGCGGTTCAGCAGGCTCCACAGGTTCGCACGATCCGCAGGTTCGCACGATCCGCGGATTCGCAGGATTCGCGGATTCGCAGCCCGGAGCTGTCCGGATTCCGCGGATTGGCCTGCTGGATCCCCGCCCGCCGGCGCGGCAGCCTGGAGCGTACGAGCCCGTCAGGGCGGTCCCGACGCTCCCGAGGAGTCCCGTGATCGAGCACCACGTCCGCGTCCACCCCAGCGCCGACCGGCTGCCGCGAGAGGAGCAGCTTGCCTGGAAGCTGGCCGCCGTCGCGACCGCCACCGAGGAGCCGGCCCCGGCCGCCGTGGGCATGGCCGTCAACCGGGTCGTCGACAACGCCTCGGTCGCGGTCGCGTCGCTGCTGCGCCGGCCGGTGGCGGTGGCCCGGTCCCAGGCGCTCGCGCACCACGGGGCGCCCGGCGCCCGGGTGTTCGGCAGCCTGGCCAGGGTCTCCCCCGAGTGGGCGGCCTGGGCCAACGGCACCGCCGTACGCGAGCTGGACTTCCACGACACCTACCTGGCCGCCGACTACTCCCACCCCGGGGACAACATCCCGCCGCTGCTGGCCGTCGCCCAGCACACCGGGCGCACCGGCGCCGACCTGCTGCGCGGCATCGTCGCCGCCTACGAGGTCCACGTCGCCCTGGTCAAGGGCATCTGTCTGCACGCCCACCGGATCGACCACGTCGCGCACCTGAGCGCGGCCACCGCCTGCGGCCTCGGCGCGCTGCTGCGGCTGCCGACGGAGACGGTGTACCAGGCGGTGCAGCAGGCCGTGCACACCACGACGGCGACCCGGCAGTCCCGCAAGGGCGAGATCTCCAGCTGGAAGGCCTTCGCCCCGGCATTCGCCGGCAAGGCCGCGATCGAGGCGGTGGACCGGGCGATGCGCGGCGAGACCTCGCCCTCCCCGGTCTACGAGGGCGAGGACGGCTTCCTCGCCTGGATGCTCGACGGCCCGGACGCCGACTACACCGTGCCGCTGCCCGAGCCCGGCGAACCGCGCCGGGCGATCCTGGACACCTACACCAAGGAGCACTCCGCCGAGTACCAGGCCCAGGCGGTCATCGACCTGGCCCGGCGGCTGCGCGAGAAGACCGGGCCGCTGGAGCGGGTGCGCTCGGTGGTGCTGCACACCAGCCACCACACCCACCACGTGATCGGCTCCGGCGCCAACGACCCGCAGAAGTACGACCCGACGGCCAGCCGGGAGACCCTCGACCACTCGATCCCGTACATCCTCGCCGTCGCCCTGGAGGACGGCGGCTGGCACCACGAGCGCTCCTACGCCCCCGAGCGCGCCAACCGCCCGGAGACCGTCGCCCTGTGGCGGAAGGTCAGCACGGTCGAGGACCCGGAGTGGACCCGCCGCTACCACGACCCCGACCCGCAGCACCGGGCCTTCGGCGGCCGGATCGTGATCACCCTGGACGACGGCTCCGTCGTCGAGGACGAACTGGCCGTCGCCGACGCCCACCCGGCCGGCGCCCGCCCCTTCGACCGCCCCGCGTACCAGCGGAAGTTCCGCACCCTCACCGAGGGCGTCGTCACCCCCACCGACCAGGACCGCTTCCTCACCGCCACCGCCGACCTCACCGAGCTGACGACCGCCGGCCTCGACGAACTGTTCCCGGCCGTCGACTTCGAGGCCGTCCGCGAGTTCGACCGCACCCTGCCGAAGGGCCTGTTCTGATGCTGCACACCCGCACCACCGCCGCCGAGCGCCGCCGGGCGCTGCGCGAACGGCTCGCCTCCGGACGGCTGCTGCGCGTCCCCGGCGCGATCAACCCGCTCTCCGCCCGGCTCGTCCAGGACACCGGCTTCGACGCCGTCTACCTCTCCGGCGCCGTGCTCGCCGCCGACCTCGGCCTGCCGGACATCGGCCTGACCACCTCCACCGAGGTCGCCGCCCGCGCCCAGCAGACCACCCGGGTCACCGACCTCCCGGTCCTGATCGACGCCGACACCGGCTTCGGCGAGCCGATGAACGCCGCCCGAACCGTCCAGCTCCTGGAGGACGCCGGCCTGGCCGGGCTGCACCTGGAGGACCAGGTCAACCCCAAGCGCTGCGGCCACCTCGACGGCAAGACCATCGCGCCCCGCGAGGAGATGGTCCGCCGGCTGCGCGCCGCCGTCGACGCCCGCCGCGACCCCGACTTCCTGCTGATGGCCCGCACCGACGCCCGCTCCGTCGAAGGACTCGGCGCCGCGATCGACCGGGCCAAGGCCTACGTCGACGCCGGAGCCGACGCGATCTTCCCCGAGGCCCTCGCCGACGAGGCCGAGTACGAGGCGTTCCGCAAGGCCTTGGACGTGCCGCTGCTCGCGAACCTCACCGAGTTCGGAAAGACCCCGCTGCTGGACACCCGCACCCTGGAGAGCCTCGGCTACAACATCGCCCTCTACCCGGTCACCCTGCTGCGGCTCGCCATGGGCGCGATCGAGGACGGGCTGCGCACCATCGCCACCGAGGGCACCCAGGAGCCGCTGCTGCCGCGCATGCAGACCCGCTCCCGGCTGTACGAACTCCTCGGCTACGCCGACTACTCGGCCTTCGACTCGGCCGTCTTCGACTTCACCCTCCCGCCCGGCACCTGACCCGCACCGGAGACCAGCCATGCCCACCACCGCACCCGAGGTCCACCGCGGCCTCGCCGGTGTCGTCGTCGACACCACCGGGATCTCCACCGTCATCCCGGAGACCAACTCCCTCACCTACCGCGGCTACCCCGTCCAGGACCTCGCCGCCCACCGCTCCTTCGAGGAGGTCGCGTACCTGCTCTGGCACGGCGAACTGCCCGACGGCGCCCAACTGCGCGAGTTCCGGGCCCGCGAGCGCGCCCTGCGCCCGCTCGACCGCACCACCGCCGAGCTCCTCGCCAGGCTGCCCGAGACCTGCCACCCGATGGACGTGCTGCGCACCGCCGTCAGCTTCTTCGGCGCCGAGGACCCGACCGAGGACGACGGCCGCCCGGCGTCCGGCCTCGCCAAGTCCCTGACCCTGCTGGCGAAACTGCCCACCGTCGTCGCCGCCGACCAGCGCCGTCGCCGGGGCCTCGCCCCGATCGCCCCGGACCCGGACCTCGGGTACGCGGAGAACTTCTTCCACATGTGCTTCGGCGCCGTGCCCGCCCCCGAGGTGGTCCGCTGCTTCGAGGTCTCGCTGGTGCTGTACGCCGAGCACAGCTTCAACGCCTCCACCTTCACCGCCCGCATCGTCACCTCCACCCTCTCCGACCTCTACAGCGCCGTCACCGCCGCGATCGGCGCGCTCAAGGGCCCGCTGCACGGCGGCGCCAACGAGGCCGTGATGCACATGCTGGGGGAGATCGGCGACCCGGCCCGCGCCGCCGACTGGCTCGACGACGCCCTGGCGGCGAAGCGGAAGGTCATGGGCTTCGGCCACCGGGTCTACCAGCACGGCGACTCCCGCGTCCCGATCATGCAGGCCGCCCTCGACGAGCTGGTGGCCCTGGCGGCCGACCCCGGGACGACCCGGCTGGCCGCCCTGCACACGGCGCTGCGCGAGGCGGTGCTGGACCGCAAGGGCATCCACCCCAACCTCGACTACCCCGCGGGCCTCGCCTACCACCTGATGGGCTTCGACACCCCGGTCTTCACCCCGCTCTTCGTGATGAGCCGGGTCACCGGCTGGACCGCCCACATCACCGAACAGCTCGCCCACAACGCCCTGATCCGCCCGCTCGCCTCCTACGACGGCCCGGAACAGCGGCCGGTGCCGGCCTCCGCGTAGGAGACCGGCACCGCCGTCCGGTCAGGCCCGCGGGGTGGTGAAGCGGTAGCCGGAGTCGATCAGGGAGGGGAGGAAGCGCGTGAGAGCGGCCACCGTCTGCGAACGGTCGCCCCCGCCGTCGTGGGTGAGCACGATCGCTCCCGGGCGCATCTCCTTCGTGAGCCGACCGAGGATCACGTCCGTCCCCGGCTCGGCCCAGTCCTCCGGGTCGACCGTCCAGCCCATCGGCCGCATCCCGAGCTCCCTGCTCGTCCTGAGCGTCCTCGGGGCCCAGTCCCCGCCCGGGGCCCGGAACCAGACGGGCGACTTGCCGGTGATCCCGGCGAGGAGGTCGGAGGTGCGCGTCAGCTCCTCCCGCACCTGGGCGTCGTCGGGAAGGTGACGGAGGTCCGGATGGCTCCAGGTGTGGTTCCCGATGCGGTGCCCCCGCGCCGCGATCTCCCGGACCAGGTCGGGACGGGCGGCCGCGTTCTCGCCGATCAGGAAGAACGTCGCCCGGATCCCGTGCTTCTCCAGCAGCGCCAGGACGTCGGGGGTGTGGCGCGGATGGGGTCCGTCGTCGATGGTGAGGGCCACCACCTTCCCCTCCTCGGCGAGTTCGAACAGCGGCCGGCTCTCCGCCTCGGTCAGCACCCTGGGGGCTTCCGGGGCGGCTTCCGGCGCGGTTTCCGGGGCGGTTTCAGGCGCGGCCACCGGTGCGGCTTCCGGTGCGGCCGCCGGGGGCGCGGCCGCGGGCGGCGGCCCGGCGTTCCCTCTCGGCGCGGTACCGGGTTCCCCGGCCCGCCGTGCTCCCCCGCACCCTGCGGCGCCGAGGACCGACAACCCGGCCGCGGCCAGGATCAGCCTTCGCGAGACAATCTGATGATCTGACATTTTCTGGGTGTCCCCCGGGGCCTGACGCCCCCTCCCGGCGTTCACCCCGAGGGACCCACATCACCACCCGGAAGGGCCCAGGGCCACACGATCGGCGGCACGGTGCCGGATCCGTCGCCGTCGCCCGGCCTGCGGCCGGGACGCCCCGACCACAGGGCCCCGACCGCGGCACCCGGGTGCCGCCCGCCGCTGGTGCGACGTCTCGGCGGCACCGGTCAGCGGCGCCCCTCCCGATCGCCGTCACGACCCTCGTCCACGACCGGGTAGGGCACCCTGGTGCGCCGGTCCGGGTCCACCACCAGCCGGCCGCCGACCGGCGGCCGGGCCCGCTGGGCGCAGTCGGTCCGCTCGCAGATCCGGCAGCCCAGGCCGATCGGCGTGGCCGCCTCCCGGCCGTCCAGGGCGATGCCCTCGGCGTAGACCAGGCGGTGGGCGTGGCGCAGCTCGCAGCCGAGCGCGACGGCGAACTCGCTGCGCGGCGCACGGTGGCCGAAGCCGCCGTGGGTGACGGTGCGGGCGATCCAGAAGTACCGCTTGCCGTCCGGCATTTCGGCGATCTGGGTGAGGATCCGCCCCGGCGCCGAGAAGGCCTCGTAGACCGTCCAGAGCGGGCAGGTGCCGCCGAGGCGGGAGAAGTGGAAGTCGGTCGCGGACTGCCGCTTGGAGATGTTGCCCGCCCGGTCGGCGCGCAGGAAGGAGAACGGCACGCCCCGGCGGCCGGTGCGCTGCAGGGTGCTCAGCCGGTGGCAGACCGTCTCGAAGCCGACCCCGAAGCGGGCGCCGAGCAGGTCGATGTCGTAGCGCAGCTCCTCGGCGGCGGCGTGGAAGGCCGAGTAGGGCATCAGCAGCGCACCGGCGAAGTAGGTGGCGAGGCCGATCCGGGCGAGGTCCGCCGCCTGGGGCGAGGTGAGGTCGGGCCCTGCCGCCGAGACCAGCGCGTCGAGCAGCGGCCGGTGCTCCAGCAGCGCGAGCTGGGTGGCCAGTTGGAAGGCCCGCTGACCGTCGGTCAGCCACGCGGAGAGGCGGAGGGTGCCGCTCACCGGATCGAACCGGCGCATCTCCGCCTGCCGCCGGTGGTCCGCGTCGACCACCCGCACGCCGTGCCGTTCGCCGAGTGCGGTCGCCAGCGCGGCGGCGAGGCCACCCGCCGTGGTCGCCCCGAGCGCGGTCGCGGTGCGCTCGGCCTGCTCGTCCAGGGCGGCGATGTGGTTGTGGTGCGTGTAGAAGAAGTCCCGTACCTCGTCGTGGGGTTCGGCCGGGCTGAGCGCGGCGGTCCCGGCGGTGTCGCCGAGATCGGCGACCCTGGCGGCCGCCTCCCGGTAGCGGCGGTACAGCGCGACGAGCGCCCGGGCCACGTCGGGGTGGTCCCGGCTCACCTCCGCGACGTCCTCGGCCGGGACGGGGGCACCGCACGCCTCGTCGGCGAGGGCGGCGCGCAGGTCGGCGGCGAGGCGCTCCTCGTCGGCCTCGGAGAAGAACTCCGGGTCCACGCCGAACACCTCGGCGATCCGCAGCAGCACGGCGGCGGTGAGCGGGCGCCGGCTGTGCTCGATCTGGTTGAGGTAGCTGGTCGAGATGCCGAGCTCGTGGGCCAGCTCGACCTGGTTCATGCCGTGCTCGCGGCGCAGCCGGCGCAGCTTGGCGTGGGCGAAGATCTTGCGCCCGACGGGACGTGCCATGGTGCGACGCACCCCTCTTCTCTTTTCTTCCCCGGTCTTCTCTTCCCCGGATGGTTGCGAAGGCCTACACCGGCAGCCGGTCGGCGGTCGCCCGGTGGGCCCGCACGGCCGCCTCGACCCGCACGGCGTCGGCGGCCGCCCGCACCTCGTGGACCCGTACGGCCCAGGCGCCCTGCGCGGCGGCCAGGACGGCGGCGGCCGAGGTCGCGTCGTCCCGCTCCCGGGCCGGGCGGGGCTCGCCGGTGGCCGGGTCGGCGAGCAGTTCGCCGAGGAAGCGCTTGCGGGAGGGCCCGACCAGGAGCGGGCGGTCCAGCACGGCCCAGGCGTCCAGGGCGGCGAGCAGCGCCCAGTCGTCGCTCCGGCCCTTGGCGAAGCCGAGGCCGGGGTCGAGGACGACCTGCTCCGGGTCGACTCCGGCCGACACCACGGCGTCCAGCTGGCGCCCCACTTCGGCGACCACCTCGGCGACGACGTCCCCGTAGCCGGCCAGGTCGTCCATCCCCTGGGACTGCCCCCGCCAGTGCATGACGACGAACGGCACGCCGGCCCGCGCGGCCGTCTTCGCCATGGCCTCGTCCGCCCGGCCGCCGCTGACGTCGTTGACGATCCGGGCCCCGGCGTCCACCGCGGCCTCGGCGACCCGGGCGCGCATCGTGTCGATGCTCACCAGGACGCCCTGCCGGGCGAGTCCGCGCACCACCGGCAGCACCCGCGCGAGCTCCTCCTCGACCGGCACCCGGCGGGCGCCGGGGCGGGTCGACTCGCCGCCCACGTCCACCATGTCGGCCCCCCGCGCGGCCAGCGCCAGTCCGTGCTCCACCGCCCGGCCCGGGTCCAGCCAGCATCCCCCGTCCGAGAACGAGTCCGGGGTGACGTTGAGGATTCCCATGACCGCGCAGCGACCCCAGTCGGGAAGTCCGGGAAGGGCGTACGAATGTCTTTCCATGCCCCTATTGTGCAGCCTCCGGAGGCCGCTCCGCGACCACCCCCGAAGGCCATCGACCGTCATTGGCGAAAACCCGCGTATCACACTGTGGACTTTCCACCACGCCATTCCGACCGGGCGTATACCGTCCTGTCATGACACTCGGGAAACCCTCCACACGCACCGACCGGGCGGCTACCGTCCGCGACCTCCTGGCCACCGGAAAGCACTCCTATTCGTTCGAGTTCATGCCACCGCGGAACGCCGAGGCGGAAGCCGGCCTGTGGAACGCGATCCGCCGACTGGAGGCGCTCTCCCCCACCTTCGTCTCGGTGACCTACGGTGCGGGCGGCTCGACCCGGGAGCGGACGGTGAACGTCACCGGCCGCATCGCCCAGGAGACGACCCTCACCCCGGCCGCCCATCTGACCGCCGTCGGCCACAGCGTCGGCGAGCTCAGGAACATCCTCGGGCACTACGCCGACCAGGGAGTACGGAACATCCTGGCCCTGCGCGGCGACCCTCCGGGCGACCCGCTGGGCGCCTGGGTCCGGCATCCGGGCGGGGTCGAGTACGCCGCCGACCTGGTTCACCTCATCAAGGACTCGGGCGACTTCTGCGTCGGGGTGGCGGCTTTCCCGGAAATGCACCCGCGGTCACCGGACTGGGACTCCGAAATCCGGCACTTTGTCACGAAGTGCCGTTCCGGAGCCGACTACGCGATCACCCAGATGTTCTTCGAGGTGGACAGCTACCTCCGTTTCCGGGATCGCCTCCAGAAGTCCGGATGCGATATTCCGGTGATTCCGGAGATCATGCCGGTGACCAGCATCCGGTCACTAAGCCGAATTCCGACCCTGAGCACCGCTGCCATTCCCACAGCCCTCTCCGACCGCATGCTGGAACACCAAAACGATCCCGCCGCCGTGCGCTCCATCGGCATCGAACACGCCACCGCCATGTGCCGGCGGCTGCTTTCCGAAGGCGTGCCCGGGCTGCATTTCATGACCATGAACTTCTCCACGGTCACCACCGAGATCTACCAGAACCTCGGACTGCCCCGGTCCGGCTGAACGGGCATGCGGGCCGCGCCGCGACGCGGCCCGCATGCCGTGGCGGGCGTACCGAACCGGCGGAGGAGTCCCCGCCCGGTTGGGTCAGCCGGCGAGCTCCTCGCGCAGCAGGCGGGCGGCGCCGACCAGGCTCTCCAGCGAGGCCCGGGTCTCCGGCCAGCCGCGGGTCTTCAGCCCGCAGTCGGGGTTGGCCCAGAGCCGCTCCGCCGGGATCGCGGCCAGGCCCGCGCGCAGCAGGGAGACGGCCTCCTCGGTGCTGGGGACGCGCGGGGAGTGGATGTCCCAGACGCCGGGGCCGACCTCGCGCGGGTAGCCCGCCTCGGCCAGCTCGCCCGCCACCTCCATGTGGGAGCGGGTGGCCTCCAGGGAGATGACGTCGGCGTCGAGGTCGTCGATCGCCGTCATGATGGCGCCGAACTCGGCGTAGCACATGTGGGTGTGGATCTGGGTGTCGGCGCGGACGCCGGAGGTGGCCAGGCGGAAGGCCTCGGTGGCCCAGTCCAGGTACGCCGGGCGGGCGGCGGCCCGCAGCGGGAGGGTCTCGCGCAGGGCCGGCTCGTCGACCTGGACGACGGCGGCGCCCCCGGCCTCGAGGTCGACGACCTCGTCGCGCAGGGCGAGGGCGACCTGGCGGGCGGTGTCGGCGAGCGGCTGGTCGTCGCGGACGAAGGACCAGGCGAGCATGGTGACCGGGCCGGTGAGCATGCCCTTCACCGGACGGTCGGTCAGGCCCTGCGCGTAGCGGAACCAGTCGACGGTCATCGGGCGCGGCCGGGAGATGTCCCCGGCGAGGACCGGCGGGCGCACGTACCGGGTGCCGTAGGACTGCACCCAGCCGTGCCGGGTGGCCAGGTAGCCGGTGAGCTGCTCGGCGAAGTACTGGACCATGTCGTTGCGCTCGGGCTCGCCGTGCACCAGGACGTCCAGGCCGGCCTTCTCCTGGTACGCGATGACCTCGCGGACCTCGGCCTCCATCCGCTCCTGGTACGTGGCGCCGTCGATCCGACCGGCCGTCAGGTCGGCCCGGGCGACGCGCAGTTCGGTGGTCTGTGGGAAGGAGCCGATGGTGGTGGTCGGCAGCAGCGGCAGGCCGAGCCGGGCGCGCTGGGCCTCGGCCCGCTGCGGGTAGGCCTGGGCGCGGCGGGCGTCCGCGTCGGTGACGGCGGCGATCCGGGCACGCACCGCCGGGTCGCGGGTGATCGGCGAGCCCGCGCGGGAGGCCAGGTCGGCCCGGTTGGCCGCGAGGTCGGCGGCGATCGCGCCGGTGCCCTCGCGCAGGCCGCGGGCGAGCAGCGCCGCCTCGGTGGCCTTCTGCTTGGCGAAGGCCAGCCAGCGGGCGATCTGCGGGTCGATGTCGCGTTCGAGGGTGGCGTCGATCGGCACGTGCAACAGGGAGCAGGACGGCGCGACGTCGACGGTGTCGGCGAGGCCCAGCAGGGTCGCCAGGGTCGTGAGGGACTTCTCCAGGTCGTTGATCCAGATGTTGCGCCCGTCGATCACCCCCGCCACCAGTCGCTTGCCGGGCAGGCCGCCGGCGGCGGCGAGGTCCTCCAGGTTGGCCGCGGCCGGGCCGGTGAAGTCCAGTGCCAGACCCTCGATCGGGGCCTTCGCCAGGACCGGCAGGGCGTCGCCGAGCCGGTCGAAGTAGCTGGCGACCAGCAGCTTGGGCCGGTCGGTGAGGGCGCCCAGCTCGCGGTAGGCGCGGGCGGCGGCGTTGAGCTCGGCCGGGGTGCGGTCCTGGACCAATGCGGGCTCGTCCAGTTGCACCCACGCGGCGCCGGCGGCGCGCAACCCGGCCAGCAGCTCCGCGTAGACGGGCAGCAGCCGGTCCAGCAGGGTGATCGGCTGGAAGTCGGCGGCCACCCCGGGCGCCGGCTTGGCGAGCAGCAGGTAGGTGACCGGCCCGACCAGCACCGGCCGGGCCGCGTGGCCGAGCAGCAGCGCCTCGCGCAGTTCGCCCACCGCCTTGGCCGGGTTCGCCGTGAACACCGTGTCCGGGCCCAACTCCGGCACCAGGTAGTGGTAGTTGGTGTCGAACCACTTGGTCATCTCCAGCGGGGCGACGTCCTGGTTGCCGCGCGCCATGGCGAAGTACCCGTCCAGCGGGTCGGCTTCGACCGCGTCCCGGTGCCGGGGCGGGATCGCGCCGACGGCGACGGTGGTGTCCAGCACGTGGTCGTAGAGCGAGAAGTCACCGGTCGGGACCTCTTCGACGCCGGAGTCGGCGAGCTGCTGCCAGTTCCCCCGGCGCAGGTCGGCGGCGGTGGCCAGCAGCACCTCGGCGGTGACCGAGCCCTTCCAGTAGCCCTCGATGGCCTTCTTGAGCTCCCGGCCCCGGCCCTGGCGGGGGTAGCCGTACGCGGTGGCAACGCTCGCCGCGGCTGCGGACTTCGTGGTCAAGGGACTCTCCTTCGCGAGTCTGTTCTCCTCAGGTACCCGGAGACGGCACGAGGGCGCGAAGGGATGACGTACCCGGCGGCGGCCGTCACGGGAACGTACGGGCCTGGTCCGCCTGGTATGGTCGCCGACCCGCCCACGAGGTCACCGGATAGCCGCGCGCGGGTCGTCCGCGGGCGGGCAGTGGCAGGTCTTCGGACTCGCGGGCGCGTCCGTCCCGTGAAGGGCGGACACCTACTGGCCGTCGCTTCCCAGACCCGTCCCGGGTCCAGTGCGTATGACGGCGGTCGTTCCCACTCACCGCTGCGGGGCAGTCCCGGACTGGCCAGTCGAAAGGCGTCACCGGATTCCCTCTTGCGACGCCCTGCCTGGCGGACAGGGCGAACCAGCTGCACCGTCAGCTTAGGGGCAAAGCGCCGGGCCTGGCGCGGGAATCTCGGAACCCGTCCGCATGGTGGAACGCCACCACGGCTCGCGGGGCCGGTGGTCAGGTCCGCGTCGGGGTGTCCGGCGTGCGCGGCAGGGCGGCGCGGATGTCCGCGAGCAGTCCGGTCAGGCCGCGTCCCGGACCCAGTCGGCCGTCCAGTCGCGCGAGCTGGTCGGCCGGGATGCCCGCCAGTATCCGTTCGGCTTCGACCAGCAGCTGCCGTCCCCGCTGGAGGTCTGACCTCATCCTGGCGACCTGCGCCTGCGCTCCGCCCAGCTGGCGGCGGGCGGATTCCAGTGCGGCGTGCTGTTCCGGGGTCAGGACGACGACGTCGACCCCGTCCAGCGTCATCGTCCGGTGCTTCGCGGGCTTGGGCACGATGGTCGGCCTTTCGGTTCAGGGGTGCGCCGGGCCGGCGGGCCGCGCGGCGGTCGGCGGCCCCACCGTGGTGTCCGGGCCGGGCATGGCGTCCTGGCCGGATGGGGCGTGCGGGCCGGGCGGGGCCTCGAAGCGCACCGTGGGCTCGAAGTTGGCGCGGCGGGCCGCGCGGCGGAAGACGGTGAGGACGGCCGGCCCGACGACGAGCACGGCGGTGAAGGTGGTGACGGCGCGGCCGGTGTCCCAGCCGAGCGAGGTGGCCAGGTCGAACAGCAGGTAGCGGTGCCACTGCTCGGTGAAGGGCAGGCCCGGCAGGTAGGCGATCGAGCTGTTCGGGTCGGTGGAGAACGGCCAGAAGGAGAGGTTCAGCAGGAAGCCGAAGAGGTAGCCGGAGAACGCCCCGTACCCGGCCAGCAGCGGCACCTCCCAGCGCCGCCCGGCCCCCGGCAGCAGCCCGGCGAGCATGCCGACGAAGGCGCAGCCGAACATCTGGTACGGCATCCAGGGGCCGACGCCGCCGGTGAGCAGCGCGGAGGCGAACAGCGAGGTGCAGCCGAGGGTGAAGCCGAAGCCGGGGCCGAAGACCCGGCCGGCCAGCACCAGGATGAAGAAGACCGTCTCCACTCCCGCGGTCCCGGCGCCGAGCGGGCGGAGTCCGGCGTTGACGGCGGACAGGACGCCGAGCATGGCGAGGGCCTTGGCGTCGATGCCGCCCGCGGAGATCTCCGCGATGACGACGGCGAGCACCAGGACCAGCAGGGCGCCGAAGATCAGCGGCGGCGCGTAGTTGGAGCCGAACCGCCCGGGCGCGACGACGAACGGCCAGGTGAAGGCCACCAGCCCGATGAAGGCGGCCAGGGCGACGACGACACGGGCCCGGCCGGGGATCCGGACGGCGGTCACCGGGCGGCCTCCACCGCTTCCACGGCCGCCGCGACCTGACGTACCGTCAGATAGCCGAGCGGGGCGAGGATCTTGGCGGTCTGCGGGGCGAAGGTGGGCGAGGCGACGATGACCTCGGCGGTGGGCCCGTCGGCGACGATCTCGCCCTCGGCCATCACCACGACGCGGTCGGCGGCGGAGGCGACGAACTCGACGTCGTGGGTGGAGACGACGACCGTACGGCCTTCGGCGGCGAGGGCGTCCACGATGCCGGTGAGCGCCTCCTTCGCCTGGTAGTCGAGCCCCCGGGTGGGTTCGTCCAGCAGCACGACCCGTGGTGCGGCGGCGAGTTGGATCGCCAGGACGAGGGCCAGCTTCTGCCCCTCGGAGAGGTCCCGGGGGTGGGTGCCGTCCGGGATCCCGGGGGCCAGGCGGTCGAGGACCTGCCGTGCGGTCGGCCCGCCGGCGCCGTCGGCTTCGAGGTCGCTCTGGGCGAGTTCCTGGGCGACCGTCTCCAGGTACAGCAGGTCGGTGGGGGTCTGCGGGACGAGCCCGACCAGCTGCCGGGCCCGGGCCGCGGGCAGCCGCTTGGGGTCCGCGGCCGGGCCGCCCCCGGCGCCGGTGACCTTCACGCTGCCGCCCTGGCGGGGCCCGGAGCCCTGGAGCGCCCACAGGAGCGAGGACTTGCCGGAGCCGTTGCGGCCCATCAGCGCCGTGACCTCGCCCGCCCACAGCTCCAGCCGGACGTCCCGGACGGCGGCCACCGGCCCGTACCGGACGACGACCCCCGTCGCCTCCAGCACCGGCTCCCCCGCCACCGCTGCCCGGCGCGGCGGGGGAACCGGCAGGTCCGTGAGCCGCTCCCGCAGCGGCGCGGCGGCCCGGCGGGCGTCCCGGACGGACAGCGGCAGCGGCCGCCAGCCGGCCAGTCGGCCGAGGTCGACGACGGGCGGCGCGATCGCGGTGTCCCGGAAGACCTCGGCCGGGGGGCCGTGCACGACCGTCCCGTCGCCGGGCAGGTAGGCGACCCGGTCGGCGTACTGGACGACCCGCTCCAGGCGGTGCTCGGCCAACAGGACGGTCACGCCGAGGTCGTGGACCAGCCGGGTGATCGCGGCCAGCACCTCCTCGGCGGCGGTCGGGTCGAGCGCGGAGGTCGGCTCGTCCAGCACCAGGACGCGCGGGTGCGCGGTGAGCACCGAGCCGATGGCGACGCGCTGCTGCTGGCCGCCGGAGAGCTCGTAGAGGGCCCGGTGGCGCAGGTCGGCCAGGCCGAGCAGGTCCAGGGTCTCCTCGACGCGCTTGCGCATGGTCTCCGGCGGGATCGCCAACTGCTCCATGACGTACGCCAGTTCCTCCTCCACCGTGTCGGTGGTGAAGCCGGCCAGCGGGTCCTGCCCGACCACGCCGACCACGTCGGCGAGTTCGCGCGGCGGGTGGTGGGCGGTGTCGCGGCCGTCCACGGTGACCCGGCCGCGCAGGGTGCCGCCGGTGAAGTGCGGCACCAGGCCGTTGACGGCGCCGAGCAGGGTCGACTTGCCGACACCGGTGCGGCCGACCACCAGGCAGAGCTCGCCCTCCGGGATGTGCAGGTCGACGTCGCGCAGGACGGGCGTGCTCTCGCCGTCGTACACCACGCCGACCCGGTCGAATCGGATCACGTGCTCACCTCGGAGGTCGTGCGGTCGGTGCGGTCGGTGGGGGTGGCGTCGGGACGTTCGGCCGGGCGCGGCCCCGGCCCGGCGGCGGGTCCGGGCGTCCGGCCGGGCGGCGGCGAGACGATCCCGGCCGCCCCCGCCAGCAGCAGGGCGAGCACCGGGACGAGCGGCAGAGTCGGCCAGGTCAGCGGGTACAGCGAGGGGTTGAGGTCGGTGGCGTCGTAGCCGACGGTGGCGAACAGCAGCACGGCGGCGGTCACCCCGCAGCCGGCCACGCCCCACTCGGCGGCCCGCCAGCGGTCCGGCCGGTAGGTGGTGCGCCGCACCCGCCGCCCGCCGAGCAGCAGGCCCGCCACGCAGAGCACGGCGCCCGCGAGGAAGGCGGGCAGGCCGAGCGCGGCCGGGGCCGTCCCGTCCAGCAGCCCGTACACCCCGGCGCACAGGCCGCACATGCCGAGCAGCATCAGCGCGCCGGTCAGCCGGCGGGAGCGGCGCGAGGCGGTGCCGGAACGCCCGTAGCCGCGCGAGTCCATCGCGGCCGCGAGGCTGAGCGAACGCTCCAGCGCGTCCTCCAGGACCGGCACCACGATGCTGCGCAGGGCGCGGACGCCCTTGCGCCGCCCGGCACGCAACCGCCGTGCCCGGGCGACGCGTTGGACGCTCTGCACCAGCTGGGGCGCGACGCTGAGCGACACCGTCACCGCGACGCCCAGCTCGTACAGGGCCCCCGGCAGCACCCGCAGCGCCCGCTTGGGGTTCGCCAGGGTGTTCGCGGCGCCGATGCAGCAGATCAGACAGGCCAGCCGCAGCCCGTCGAAGGCCGCCGAGAGCGTGGCCTCCAGCGAGACCGGGCCGCCGATCTCGATGCCCGCGTACCAGGCGGGGGTCGGGATGTGCGGCAGGGAGAAGAGCAGGTGGTCGTGCGGGGTGACACCGGTGGCGAAGACGCACCGGAAGACCACCCGGATCGCCACCACCGTCAGGGCCAGCCACAGGTAGTAGGTGAACCCGCGCGCCCACGGCGCCTCGCTGCGGCGGGCGGTGACCACGAAGCCGAGCACGGCGAGGACGAGCAGGAGCAGCAGCGGGTTGGTGGTGCGGCTGGCCGCCGTCGCCAGGGCCAGCGCCCAGGCCCACCAGGCCAGCGGGTGGAGGTTGCGCGGGACGCGCCGGCCCCCCGCGACCCGCCCGGGGGCGCGCTGCGGGGAGCCGGACTCGCGCTTGTCGAGCGTGCCCACCGGATCACTCGGCCCGTCGGCGGCGGCGCCGGGCGGCCACCACCGTGGCCACGCCCAGCGCCACGACGAGGACCGAGCCGAGCACGGTGGGGACCATCGAGCCGGAGTCGTGCGGGGCGTCGGCCACCGGGTTGGCGTCCACCACCCCGCCGGGCACGGCTGCCGCGGACGTCGGCCCGGCCTCGGCCGCGGCCGTCTGCGGTGTCGACTGGTCGCTCGGGGTGTCCGTCGGCGGGGCGGTGGACGGCTCGGCCGGCACCGGCGTGGGGTCGGGCGCGCCCGACGGGGTGCTGCCGTCCTCGGGGATGGCGGGGTCCGTCCCCGGGGTCGCGGCGGACGCGGGCGGACGGGCTCCGCCGGGCTGAGGCGCGGCGGGGGCCGGGGCCCGGCCGCCGGTTGAACCAGTGCCGCCGGTTGAGCCGGAGCCGCTGCCGCCCGTCGTACCGGAACCGCCCGTCGTACCGGATCCGCCTGTCGTACCGGAACCGCCCGCCGCTCCGCCGGAGCCGCCCGTCGTGCCCTGGCCGGGGTCGGCCGGCTGCCCGCCCGGGCTGGGGTTGTGGGCCCGGACGCTGTCCGGCGAGATCGTCGGACGCCCTTCGGTGCCCTCGACGTTGGTGCCGCCGAAGATCCACAGGTCGACGCTGCCGGGCTTCGGCTGGTAGAGCATCGCGCCGAGCTGGCTGTAGGACCACTCGTTCTGGCCCGGATCGGCGTGCCAGTACGACCAGTACGCGGTGGCCGGGGGCGTCAGGACGCACTTCTCCTGGTCCGGCGTCGGGTACTGCTTGCCGCCCTGGAAGCCGCTGTAGCCGATCCGGCAGATGAAGGCCGGTCCGTCGTGCCCGGTGCCGGTGGTCTTCCAGCCGCCCTGGTTGAGCAGGGTGAACCCGGTGGTGGGCGTGGTCCCGCAGGAGCGCAGCAGCGGGCCGCCCCACTTGCCGAAGTCCACGGCGAGTACGGCACCGGAGGTGGTGGTGCACTGCTCGATCGGCAACGGGGTCGCGGCGGCCGGGGTGGTGCCCGCGGCGACGCCGCCGAAGGCGAGCGCGAAGGTCAGCGACGCCGCCCCGGACAGCCGGGCGAGGCGCGTGCCGAGCCCCCGGCTCACCGGTGACGCCCCGGGGCGGCCGCGGTGCGGCGACGGGCGACGAGGACGGCCCCGGCGCCGAGCGCGGTCAGCGCGCCGGCTCCCGCCGTCAGTGCCAGTGCCTGGCTTCCGGTACTGGCCAGGCCCCCTGAACCGGTCCGCACCGGTACGCCCCCGGCCTCGGCGACACCGCCGGACGACGGGGTGTCGGTGGCCGGGGCCGCCGCGGTCGTCGTGGGTGTCCCCGTCGGTGTCGCGGTCGGCGTCCCGGTGGGAGTAGGCGTCGGCGTGCCCGCGAGGTCGCGGGACAGCGTCCCGAAGGAGATGCCGGTGGCACCGCCCAGCACCTGGGTGGACGCGCGGACGTCCGACCCCCGCTGCCCGGCGGCCGCAACGTTGAACCCGCCGTCGCCGTTCTGCTGCCCGGCGAGGAAGTCGAGCGCCTTGGCGATCTGTCCACCGTAGGCGGCCTGGCGCAGCGTCATGCCCTGGACGGCCAGCGCGGCCGAGTTGGTGGAGTCGCCGGACGCGCCGGGGAAGCCGCCGTCGGGCAGCTGCCGCGCGGCGAGCCAGCCGAGCCCCTGGTCGACCGCCTGGGCGGCCTCGTCCCCGGGGACGAGGGCGAGGGCCATGACGGCCATCGCCGTGCTGTCCACGTCGGAGTCGCCAGTGGCGGGGATCAGGCTCGGCCAGGAGCCGTCCGGGTGCTGGAGGCCCTTCAGGTAGGCGATCGCGGGGGCGACGCTGGTGGACTCCCCGGCCCGGAGCTGGGCCATGACGGCGAGCGCCTGGGAGAAGACGGAGGTGGCGTAGGCGTAGTTGCCCGGGGCGGCGCAGCCGGTGTTCGCTTCGGCCTTGGCGCACACCAGCGCGGCGAGGGCGGCGATCAGGTCGTGGCCGCCGAAGTCCCGCGGGTTGCGGCCGACGGCCTCGGCGAGCAGCGCCTCCTTGCCGATGGACCCGCCGCCGGCGTACTCGGTGCCGATCGCGGTCCAGTCGTTGACTGTGCGCTCGCTCGCGTCCTTGCCCTGCTGGTCGAGGAAGTCGACGATCCGGCGAAGCGCGGCGTCGTCGGTGCCGGTCGCGGCGAGGGCGTAGGCCCCGTCGATGGTCAGGCCGAAGTCGGCGAAGGCCGGGAAGCCCTCGTAGTAGTGGCCGTCGATCAGGCGGGACGGGTCGGTGAGGTAGGCGCTCCCCCTGGCCGCGTCGGGTTTCCTCCCCGCGGGCGGGGTCGGCGTGGTGGTGGGGCCGTCCGGGTTGTGCCGGACGGTGGTGAGGTCGGTGCCGGTGAGGGCCAGGAGGGCCTGCTCGGTGGCGACGGCGTCCGGGTCGGTGGTCGACTCGTCGGGGCCGAAGCCGCCGTCCTTGCCCTGCCGGGCGGCGAGCCAGGCGGTGGCGGCGGCCCGGTGGGCGTCCTGGCCGGTGGCCCGGAAGACCTGGGCGGCGATCGCGGTGCTGGTGGTGTCGCCGGGGGCGCCGGGGTACGGGAGGAGGGAGCCGTCGGACTGCTGGCTCGCCGCGAGCTGGTCGGCGGCCTTCCTGGCGGCCGCTTCGTAGCCGGGGGCGGTCCGCAGGGCGAGGGCGGCGATCGCGGTGGCGGACGGGTCGGACTCGCAGTGGTCACCCGCGACGATCATCGAACCGGCCATGCCGCCGTCGGCGCACTGGAAGGCCGCGAACCGGGCGAGGGCCGGGGCGGGCGGCGTCACGCCGGCGCGCTGGAGGGCGATGACGCCGAGGGACTGGACCCAGGGCGAGGACGCGCCGAGGAAGTCCCCGGCGGCGGTGCACCTGCCGTTCTCCCCCGCCCCCGTGCAGACGTGGTCGGTGAGCGCGGCGACCAGGTCCCGCCCGCCGAAGGCGCGCGGGTCGCGGCCGGTGCTCTCGGCGACGAGGGCCAGCAGCGCGGCGGCCCTGGTGTCCGGCGCGCCGGCCGGCCCGTCGGGGTGCAGGAACGCGTCGGTGTGGGCGTCGAGGAAGGCGACCACCTTGCGCAGCGCCGGGTCCTGCGTCCCCGCCGCCGCGAGCGCGATGGCGGTGAGGGCGGTCCGGGGGTAGTCGGGCCCCGGGGCGGCCCAGTTCTCCATGTGGTCGCCGCCGACGAGTTGGCCGGCCAGCCAGGCCGCGGCGGCCGCCGGGTCGCCCGTGGCGGAGGGGGATCCGGTCGGGCTCGTGGTCGGGGTTGCCGAAGGGGAGGCGGAGGGCGAGGGGCCGCCGTTCCTGGCGCGGACGGAGTCCGGGGTGAAGTTCGGCGCCCCGCTGGTGCCACCGATGTCCGTACCGCCGTAGACCCAGGCCTCGACCTCGCCGGGCTTGGGCTTCTGCGTGCCGGCCCCGAACCGGCTGTAGGACCAGGCCTGTTGGCCGGGTTCGGCGATCCAGTACGACCAGTACGCGGTGGCCTGCGGGGTGTTGACGCACGGCTCCTCGGCCGGTGTCGGGTACTGGGCGCCACCGTTGAAGGTCCCGGTCCCGAGCCGGCAGATGAAGGCCGGTCCGTCGTGCTCGGTGCCGGTCGTGGTGAAGCCGGCGTTGTGCAGCAGGTTCATGCCCGTCGTGGGGTGGGCGTCGCAGCCCCGGACGACACCGCCGCCCCAGTGGGTGAAGTCGACGGCGACGATCGCGCCCGTCGTCGCCGTGCACTGCTCGATCGGGTCGGCTGAGGCGGTACCCGGGTACCCGAGCAGGACCGTGCCGCAGGCGGCGACGGCGACGGTGCCGGCGACCACCAGCGAGGCGAGGTCCCGGTTCCTGTGACGTGTGCGATTGCTGCTGACCCTCACGACGACTCCCTGGTCGGTCGACACGCGAGGCGACGGCGCAGCCGACGGTCGCCCGCGGGCACGGGGGCCGTCGAAACCGCGTCGTAGTCCGCGACGACGCAAGTGCTCTGTGAACAGACCCCCGGTCCAGGCATTCCGGCTCACCCACCCCCAGGTGGGTCCACGGTTGCGGGTCAGCGCCGGAGTTGGACCGGCTTCCCCTGAATGCCGAGGGCAAAAAATCGGTTCATCAGACCACGCTGACCGACGGAGAGTCAACGGGGCGTCAGGTCGATCACATCACCTCGTCGGGCGACGGACCTGTGCGGTAGCGTCCGCGGTGGCCGAGCGGGGGAACCCGGTGCGAACCCGGGGCTGACGCGCAGCGGTGTGGGGCGGTGACCGTACCGTCCCGAGCCCGAATGCCCGCCCGGCCACGCACCACGGCGAATGCCGGCCCACGCGATCCGGGCGGCGACCGCTCCGGCAGTCGCGCGCCCCGAGCGGACGCGGGAGTCCCGGGGCAGGGTCGGCGCCCGCCACCCCAAGGAGCCTGTCCCGTGCCCCTCCCCACCCCGTCCCGCGCCGCCTCGGCGACCACCGTCGCCCTGACAGCCGGAGCCCTGCTGCTCTCCGCCGTCCCCGCCCACGCGACGGCCACCCCGGCCCAGATAGCCACCTCCAAGAGCACCGGCGTCACGTACCTGAAGTCCCTCCAGGCCGCCGACGGCAGCTACGTCACCGGCGGCGGACTCTCCAACGAGTGGGCGTTCAGCGCGCTCGCCGCCGCCGGAACGGCCGCCGCCGACGTGACCCCCGGCGGGGACACCGGCAAGAACGCCCGCCTCGTCTACCGCAACCAGCTCGCCGCCCCCGGCTGGCCCGGCACCTCGCCCGTGGCCACGGACTACGAGCGCGCCGTCCTCAACGCCTACGCGGCCGGCATCGACCCCGCCCGCGTCGGCCCCGGCCGCAACCTCCTCGCCGACCTCACCGCCTACTGGCAGACCGCCGAACCCGGCTACTACGGCCCGTCCGCCAACTTCAACGGCACCGTCTTCGGCCTGCTCGCCCTCGCCGGCGCCAGGACCCAGGCCGGCGCCCAGCGCGCCCCGCAGCCGCTGCTCGACGCCTCCGTCACGGCCGTGCGCGCCAACCAGCACAACGACGGCGGCTGGAACTACAGCAAGGCCGCGGGCGACCCGACGGCACTCGCCCAGGGCAGCGACATCGACATGACGGGTGCCGCCATGGCCTCCCTCTGCACCGCCGGAGTGCCCAACACCGATTCCGCGGTCGTCGCCGCCAAGAACTTCCTCAAGGGCAAGCTCGCCTCCTCCGGCGCCTTCAACGCCATGTTCGGGGTGAACACCGACTCCAACGGCTGGGCCGTGTCCGGCCTCAACGCCTGCGGCATCAACCCCCAGGGCACCGACTTCACCAGCGGCACCGGCAAGACCCCGGTCGACTTCCTGATATCCCAGCAGTTCAAGCCCGGCGGCGGCTTCAAGTACCTTCCCACCGACACCAGCCCGTCCGCCTACGCCTCCGTCGACGGCCTGCGCGCCGTCGCCGGTGCCGGGTTCACCGCCACCCCGCCCGCCCCGACCACCGCGGGCGAGCCCGCCTGGGCCGCCACCACCGACTTCACCGCCGGCACCGCCGCCCGGCTCCCGCTGGTCGTCGACGACGGCACCGGCGCGCTCAGGGTCTGCGCCGTCACCCTCACCCCGACCGGCACCACCGCGACCCTCGGCGACGTCCTCGACGCGGCCGCCACCGCGACCCCGAGCGGCTGCGTCACCTCCGTCACCCCGTCCACCGGCGGCGGCACCGTCACCGCGCTCAACGGCACGGCCAACGCCGGCTCCTCCACCTGGAAGCTCAGCCTGGACGGCGCCACCGCCACCCCGGCCGCCCGGGCCGCGACCGTCCACCTCGGCGACACCGTCTCGCTGCGCTACGGCGGCTGACCGCACGACGACGCAGGACGGGGGCACCGGCGCCCCGGCCCCTTCCGGAGACGGGGCCGGGGCGCCGGTGGCCCTCCGCCTGTCAGGGCGCGGTGGTGCCCGGCTGTGCGCCGGCGCCGAAGGACCAGCCCTCGACGTCGCCGGGGGCCGGGTCGTAGCTGCCCGCGCCCAGGCTGCTGTACGACCAGGGGCCGCCGTGCTGGGCGTGCCAGTACGACCAGTAGGCGCTGCCGGTCGGGTTGGTGCAGGCCGTCGGCAGGGCGTTGATGGTGCAGACGAAGCCCGGGTAGCGCGGGTGGAAGGCGTACGAGAATCCGGCGCCGGTGAGCGCGGCCAGGCCGCTGGCCGGGTCGCCGGGCGCGCAGCCGGTCTGGATGCCGCCGCCGACGGCGGTGAAGTCGACCACGACGGTGACGCCGGTGGTGCCGCCGCAGGCGGCCGCCCGCGCCTGCGGGGCCTGGACGGCGGAGACGCCGAGCAGTCCGGCGGTGAGGGCCGCCGCGGCGGCGATCGACCCGAGCGTACGGCGGGCCGGGCGGACCGGGGTGGGGGTGTCGCTCATCGGTGAACTCCTCGCGGTGTCAGCGTGGTTCAGCGCGTGGCCGGGACCGGCGGGCAGGCCTGGGTCGGGGCGTCGGGGGCGGCCCCGGAGGCGGAGAGCGTGGGCAGCGGAGTGCCCGCGAGGCCGAGGACGGCCTGCGCCGTGGCCCGGGCGCCGGTGCCCGCGTTGAAGCCGGTCGCGTCGTAGGCGACGGCGCCGCGGACCGCCGGGTCGGCGGAGCAGCCCTGCTGGAGCTTCACCAGCCGGCCCCAGGCCTTGAGGCCGGGGCCGAGGCGTCCGCCGGAGAGCAGCGCCTGGGTGGCCAGGCCGGTGCTGTTGGCGTTGGAGGCGGTCGCCCCGGCGGCCGCGAACCCGCCGTCGGCGTTCTGGTGGGCGGTGAGCCAGCCCAGGCCCGTGTTCGCCTTGGCGGCACGCCCGGTGGCGGCGAGGGCCTGGACGGCGAGCGCGGTGGCGTCGGCGTCGCTGGTGCAGGCGGCCTGGCCGAAGGAGAGCGGGAAGCCGCCGTCCGCGCACTGGCTGTTCGCCAGGAAGTCCACGGCCGCCGCCGGGGCGCCACCGGGCGTGCGGTGCAGGGCGATCACGGCGAGGGACTGGCCGAAGGCGTTGCTGTAGTCGCCCCACTGGGAGCGGTCGGAGAACCGGCCCTCGGCGGTCTGCAGCGACCGCAGGCGGGCCGGCAGGTCGACGCCGCCGAAGGCCGCCGGGTCCCCGCCGCGGACCTCGACGGCGAGCAGCAGCTTGGCGGTCGCGCCCGCGTAGGCCTCGGCGGTGCCGTCGCCGAGGTAGCCGCCGATGATCTCGGGCTTCGCCAGCCAGGCGGTGGCCTTCGCGGCGGCCTCGTCGGAGCCGCGCGAGGCGGCGAAGGCCAGTACGGCGTCGATGGTGAGGCCCTGGTCGGGGTAGGCGGTCCCGTTGAAGACGGACTCGAAGTGGTCGCCGTCGACGAGCTGGCGGGCCAGCCAGCCGCCCGCGGCGGCGTCGGGGCGGACCGTCGGGGACGAGGTCGCGGCGGCGGGCGCGTTCACGGGCGCGGCGTGGGCGGCGGTGGCCGCCGGGAGTGCGGTGGCGAGCGCCACGGCGGGTATCGCGAGCAGACCGAGGGTGCGGCGGAGCGTGGGCATGGTGGCCTTTCCGGGCCCGCGCGCAGGGGCCCGGAGGGCGGCGGCGACAGCCGGGGCGGCCCTCGGGGCTCCGGCCCGCAGACCACGACGGGAGGAGGGACGACACACCTCCGCCGACGGGTACTCGGGCTCGCCTCCGACCGGGAGCCGGCGGCCTACCGTTGCGGGCCAGCGCCGGATTCGAACCGGACTTCCCCCAGCGGCGGAGTCACAACATGACGGCCCATCATGGCGATACGGAAAAGATCCGGTCAAGGGTTCGAACGTGACATCACGGTGGCCGCCGCCCGACATCGCGACGCGCCCCTCCCGGCCGCCGACGCGACCAGGGCGTCCCGGACGGCAGAATGCCTCCCATGCGGCACATCTTCGTCATCGGCATCGGCGCGGGCGACCCCGACCACCTCACCCTGCAGGCGGTCAAGGCGCTCGCCCGCACGGACGTCTTCTTCATCCTCGACAAGAACGAGGACCGGCAGGACCTGATCCGGCTCCGCCGCCGGATGCTGGCCGAGCACGGCCGGCCAGGCCACCGGGTGGTCGAGGCACCGGACGCGGAGCGGGACCGGACCACCCCCGCGTACGCGGCCGCCGTGGACGACTGGCGCGTCCGCCGGGCCGACCTGGTCGAGCAGTTGCTCTCCGAGCACCTCGGCGAGGGCGAGACGGGCGCGTTCCTGGTCTGGGGTGACCCGAGCCTCTACGACAGCGTCATCGCCGTGGTGGACGACGTCCTGGCCCGCGGCACGGCCGAGTTCGACTACGAGGTGGTCCCGGGCATCAGCAGCGTCTCCGCCCTGGCGGCCCGCCACCGCACCACGCTGACCCGGGTCGGCCGCCCGGTGCAGATCACCACCGGCCGCCGGCTGGCCGATGGCTTCCCCGAGGGCGTGGACGACGTCGTGGTGATGCTCGACGGCCGCGCCGCCTTCACCGGGATCGACCCGGAGGGGCTGGAGATCCGCTACGGCGCGTACCTCGGCACCCCCGACGAGATCCTCGTCGCCGGTCCGCTCGCCGAAGCCGCCCCGCGGATCGGCGAGTTGCGCGATTCGGCGCGCGAGCGCAAGGGCTGGATCATGGACACCTACCTGCTGCGGCGCTCCGAGGGCTGAGCCGGTCCCTTCGGCCTTCAGCCCGGTCCCGGGGCCGCTTTCGGGTCCGGGGCCGGTTTCGCGTCCGGGACCGGGTCGGTGAGGCGCTGGAGGAGGGCGGCCGCGATGTAGCGCATCCGGCCGGTCGTCGTGCGCGGGTCGTAGCCGAGGTCGCGGGTCAGCGCCTCGTGCCGGGCCTGCAGGGTGGAGTGGTGCATGCCGAGTTCCGCCGCGGCGGCGCGGACGCTGTCCGATTCCACGAGCACGCGCAGGACCGTGGCCGAGCGGGCGTCGAGGCGCAGCAGCGCCCGGACGTCGTCGTGCGGGGCGTGGGGGTCGTGGGCCTCGGCGAGCATGAGCATGGCGCCGAGGTCCGTCGCGTCGACGGTGGGTGTGGCTTCGGTGGTCAGCCGGAGCGCGACGACGGCGCCGTCCCACGACGCGGGCGCCCGGTCGGCCCGCACCCACGGGCCCAGGCCGGCCCGGCCCGGGAGCGGCACCCTTCCCGTCGTGTCGAGAGTCGCACGCAGGATCCCGTAGCGGGTCGGCAGGACCGCCGACGGCGGGCCGGGCACCCGCTCGTCGGCGCCGGTCGCGATTAGCCGGATCCGCGTGCCCGCGGCCAGGCGCAGCCGGGCCAGGGCGGTCATGCGCCCGTTGACCGTCCGGGCCGCGTCGAGGCCGGTCTCCAGGGCGCCGCCCGCGTCGCGGCGCAGGTCGAGGAGGTCGACCGCGAAGGCGAGGCGCTCGACGATCACCGCGTCGCTCGGGTGCTCGCCGCCCTCCCGTTCCAGCCACACGCTGCCGCTCGAACAGGGGCGGACCGGGGTCCGTGCCTCCCGGCCGGCGGTGCCGTCCAGGAGCCGGCCTTCCGGATCGCGCCGACTGGTCCGACCGTGCCGTTCGGCACCGGCGACGGTGCCGGACAGGGCGGCGGCCCCGCGCAGGAGGCCGTCCAGGCCGACGTCCCCGGTGATCAGCGTGTCGAAGTAGGAGACCACCCTGAGGGCCTCGGCCGCCCGTGGGTCCAGGGCGCCGATCCGGCCGATGAGCTCGTGCATCTTTACTCCCTCACGTACCTGGTGACCCTACCGGCGCCGTCGGCTCCGGCCGGGCCGCCGCGTGCCGGGCCCGGTCGGACGCCGTGGTCCCGGGCGCGCGGATGGCGGGCGAGACCCTCGGATTCCGCCGCGTCCGGCGGTGGCCCGCGGCGTGCCGGGCACCCGACGATGGGACGGACGGCGCGACCGCGTGGCGGGGAACGGCGGGATCCGACGACCGGCGCTCCCGCCCGCCGCCGTCCGACCCCGTGGCCGGCCGGCTCCCGATCCGGTTCGCGACGGCGCGGGCACGACGACCGGCGGTCCCGGTCGGCATGGAAAGTCCCAGGAAAGGCGAAGCATGAGAGCAGCACGGTTCCACGGCAAGGAAGACCTCCGCATCGAGGAGGTGCCGGAGCCCAGTCCCGGTCCCGGGCAGGTGAAGCTGCGCAACGCGTTCGCCGGCATCTGCGGCTCCGATCTCCACTTCTACTTCTATCCCGAGTCGCTGCCGTTCGACGTGCACCGCCCGCATCCCCTGACCGGTGCCGCCCTGCCGCAGATCCTCGGCCACGAGTTCTCCGGCACCGTCGTCGAGGTCGGCGAGGGCGTGACGGACGTGAAGGTCGGCGACCGCGGCGCCGTCTTCCCGCTGGCGGTCTCCTGCGGCGAGTGCGCGGCGTGCCGGAGGGGGCTGCCCTTCTCCTGCCGGCTGATGGGGTCGCTCGGGTCGAACGTGGAGGGTGGTGGCCTGGCGGAGTTCTCCACGTTCGACGCGTCGCAGCTGCACGTGCTGCCGGACGGCGTGGACCTGCGGCTGGGCGCGCTGGCCGAGCCGATGGCGGTGGGCTGGCACGCCGTCGCGCGCAGCGGCGTCGAGCCGGGCGGTGCGGCGCTCGTCGCGGGGGCCGGACCGATCGGCATCGGCGCCTGGTTCGCGCTCAAGGCCCGCGGTGTGGAGCGGGTGCTGGTGTCCGAGCCGAGCGCGGACCGTCGCGCGATCATCGCGGGCCTGGGCGGAACGGTCGTCGACCCGGTGAACGAGGACCTCGCGGCTGCCGTCGCCTCGCTCACCGACGGCAGGGGCGTGGACGTCGCGGTGGACGCCGCGGGTGCCGGTCCGGCGGTCACCGCCGCGCTGGCGGGCCTCGTCCCCGGCGGCCGGCTGGTGGTCACCGCGCTGCACGAGCACCCGATGGAGTTCCAGCCCACGCACCTGATGATGACCGAGACGGAGATCGTGGGCGCGGTCGGCTACCGGCCCGAGGAGTTCGACGCGGTCATCGCGGCCATGGCCGACGGGGTCTACGACACCACCGGCTGGGTGCAGGAGCTGCCGCTGGACGGCATCGTCGACGCGCTCCACTCGCTGCGCGCCGGCGTCGGCGGGAAGATCCTCCTCCAGGTCGGCTGAGCACTTCCGAACGGTCCGATACGGAAGCCCCGTGGGGCGTCCGTACCGGGCCGCTGCGCGCGAAAGGCACCGGTCGGTTCCCGCCCGTGCGGCGACTGTCGACCGTACGCACGGCCTCGGCTCCACCCGCCGGTGCACTCCCGGACCGGTGCGCTCCCGGACCGGCGCCGGTGCACTGTGGGCCAACTCCGACCCCAGGCCACCGCCTAACGTTCCGTCATGAGATCGAGCAGGAGGGCCCCTTGGGCTCCTCCGGGCTCGACCGCGCCGCCGCCCCGCTCCGGGCGGCGGCCCGAATCCATGACTGGAGGCCGTCGAGGTGCCTGCGATGCCGGTCGGCGGGCTGGTCCCCCGCGCCGCCGAGAACGCCACCACGGGCGCCGCCGAGGGCGCCGCCGCCGACGACGACGTCCGCACTGCGCACGGTCGCGACACCGTGCCCTTCAAACACCACGTGATCACGATGAAGCGCGTCATGTGACATCCGCTCAGGGCCCGGGTGCGTTTGTGTCCGCCAGTCCGAGTACCGTGCTCGGCCCCACCGTGCTCGGGTACGACGACCGGCCGGCGGACGTGCGGGCGGTGGCCGTACTGCCGTGAACCCGACATTCCTGCGGATACCGGGGGACAACCCCACCCATGACCGGGTGGGCAGCGGCATCGCCCCGGGTGGCCCGCTCCGGAGAGGGTGGGGGCAACGGCGACACCCGCCGACCTCCTCGACGAACAACCGGAGTTGACGCATGCGCAATCAGGCACGGCAGACCGTCCCCCCGTCCCGGCACCGCAAGGCCCTGGTGGCCGCGATGGCCGTCGGCGCCCTGACCACGGGCGTGCTGGCCCCCTCCGCGGCGTTCGCGGCACCGAAGCCGGACACCGTCCAGCAGGGCCTCGACGCCCTGGTACGGGACGACGGCATCGTCGGCACGCTCGCGAACGTCGAGAAGGGAAACAGCCGCGCCCGCGACTACACCGCCGGCGTGGGCGACCTCGCCACCAAGGCGAAGGTCCCCGTCGACGGCCAGGTACGGGCCGGCAGCAACACCAAGGCCTTCACCGCCGTCGTCGTCCTGCAACTGGTCGCGGAAGGGAAGATCGCCCTCGACGCGCCCGTCGAGACCTACCTGCCGGGCCTCGTCCGCGGCGACGGCATCGACGGGCGGAACATCACCGTCCGTCAGATCCTCCAGCACACCAGCGGGCTCCCGGAGTACCTGAGGGGCGACGCCACCTTCCACTACTACGAGCCGCGCGACCTCCTCGACAACGCACTGCGGTTCAAGGCCGACTTCGCCCCCGGCACCGGCTTCAACTACAGCAACACCAACTACCTCGTGGCCGGCCTGATCGTCCAACGCGTCACCGGCCATGCGATCGCCGCCGAGATCGACAACCGCGTCGTCAAGCGCGTCGGCCTGCGCCACACCTACTTCCCCGCCCCCGGCGACACCACCATCCGCGAACCCCACCCCAAGGGCTACTACCGTGACACCCCCGACGCTCCCCTGCGCGATGTCACGGAGACGGACCCGTCCTTCGGCTGGGCCGCCGGCCAGCTGGTCTCCACCAACTCCGACCTCAACCGCTTCTTCTCCGCCCTCCTCCGCGGCGAACTCCTCCCGCCCGCCCAGCTCGCCGAGATGAAGAAGACCGTCCCCGCCGAGAGCGTCGGCCCCGGCGCCGCCTACGGCCTCGGCCTGGTCAGCAGGCCCCTGCCCTGCGGCGGCCGTTACTGGGGCCACGGCGGCAGCTTCCCCGGCTACGAGACCCGCGGCGGCGTCACCGAGGACGGCCGGACGGCAGCCAACATCGCCGTGACCTCCCGCCCGGCCGACAAGGCCGCCCTGCGGCACGTCGAGGTCGTCGCCGAAACGGCCCTCTGCCGCTGAGACCGCTGACACCCCGGTGCCGGAGCCGCCCGGCACCGGGGAAGGCGCGCTCCGCCACCTGCCGACCCGGCCGGTGCGTGCGGGCAACACCGGCGTACGCACCGATGGTTGCGCGGTTCCGGACCTCGGTCCGGGGCGGGATGGTCCCCCGCTCCGGACCGAGGTCCGACTGCTCCGGGCCGGGGTCCGACCGCCCGGGCAGCTTCGCGGTGCCCTCCGCGATGCCGAAGAGCCGGGCGGCAGCCCCGGGTCCACGGCCAGGGCGTCGACCGTACGGGGGGCGCATGATCCGCCGGGCCGAACCCGGACCGGCCCACGAGCCGAGCGGGTGCTCCCGCCGGGCGGAATCCGCGCACGATTCGTACAGTGACAACTGCGGAGCGAACCCCTTGCCCCCGCCGTGGCGCGGCAGCGGTCCGGCTCGAACGAGCCCGAGGCGGGACACCGGCCGACGCTGCCCATCAGAACCCGCCCGGCCGGAGCGAAGGACAGTGCCCACCCGGCGTTCCCCGCCGGCTCATCGCCGCCCCTTCCCGCCGAGCAGTCCACACCGAGGAGCAGCAGGACGATGGCACGTACGGCAGCCGCGAAGAGGACGGCGAGGACCCGGCAGCGAGCGGGTGGCACGGGCGAGGCAACGATCGAAGTGACCGTCACGCAGGCCCCGGAGACGGCCCTGATCGGCCAGGAGGTGGCGCTGGAAACCAACGTGGGCCTGAGCGCCGGAGAGGTGGGGCCCGGCGGCCAGGGGTGCGTTCGGATCACCTACACCTGGTCGAACCCCTCCCGGCGGTTCGACTTCCGGCGGATCGACGAGCACACCGGCCGGTTCACCCTGGCGAGCCAGGGCAAGGACACGATCGTCCTGACGTCGTCGTCCGTGTCCGTCGAGGACCTCAAGGCGGGGTTGCCGGTCACGCTGGTCGTGGCGCCGCCGACGGGCCGGGGCTCCTATGTCACCGATCTCTCGGTCAAGGCCGAGTTCCTCGGCGACGGCACCCACCTCGACCCCGGCTCCTCGGACACCGAGATCACCGTCTTCGAGAACGGCATGCTCGTCCCGGGCCAGGGCACCGTGCACCCTCCCAGGCCGACGGCGGGCGAGACGGCCGTCATCACCTGGACGGTGACGAACAGCGGGCCCGACGACGTCACCTCCGCCGGGTTCGACTTCGACATGGGGTACGGCTTGAGCGAAGTCGGCTGCACCATCGACGACAAACCCACCCGGGACCACAAGCTGCCACCCTTGAAGCGCGGCGAGACGGCCACGGTGGCCCTGACCGTGGCGATCGTGCCGAACGCCGGCCTCCCCATGAACGTCCTGCTCGGTATCCACGGCGCCCAGTCAGCGCCGTGGACACCGAGCCGGCAGGCGATCGTGGTCCCGGTGTCGAAGGTGGACTTCTCCCTGACGGGCCACCCCGCCCAGGACACCGTGGCCGCGGATCAACCTCTTCATTTCTGTTGGAAGATGGAGAACCGGGGGCCGTCCAGCGCCGAGCTGGTGAGTGTGCGGGTCGTCCTGCCTGCCGGGGTGCGCTTCGCCTCCGCCGACGGGGGCGGAGCCCTCCAAGCCGATGGCACGGTCCTCTGGCAGCACGGCTACCTGGACCCACCCGAGTCACGCACCGTGACGGTCATGGCGACGGCCTCCCCGAGCGCACGGGGTCCCCTGGTCGCCACCGCCGTGGCGACGTTCATCAGCCCGGACGACTCTCCGGCGACCACCCCGCTCGTACCCGTCACCCTGGAGGTCCAGGAGCTCGCCACCCTCACCTGCGCAGCGGTCGCCGTCCCCGAGCAGGCGGTCGCCGGGCGGGACCACGTCACCTGCACCTGGACCTTCCACAACGCGGGCCCCTCCGTCGTCCGGGGTCTCACCGTCACCGCGACGCTGCCGGACGGCCTGACCTTCGTCTCCGCCACCCAGGGCGGCACGCTCCAGCGGGGCGGCGGTATCGGCTGGGCGCTGCCCCCGGTCGAGCCCGGCGACACCGCCGTCGCCGTCACCGCGAAGGTCGGCCCCGGGGCCCTCGGCCCCCTGACCGCCACGGCGAAGGCCTCCGCCACCACTCCGGACGCCACGACGAAGAAGCCGATCAGACTCCCCGCGACCAAGGCGACCGTCACCGCCACCGCGGAGGCCGTGCTGTCGCTGCGGGCCGAAGCCACCGACCCGGCCGTGGTGGTGGCAGGTGACCGTGCCCACCCCGCTGACTTCCGGTGGACGCTCACCAATACCGGGAGCTCCACGGCGGCCGGCGTCACCGCACGGGCCACCCTGCCGCCAGGTGCCGCCTGTGTGTCCACCACTCCGACGGCGATCGTCAAGGGCGACGACATCAGCTGGGACCTCGGCGCCCTCCCACCGAACCACCCGACCGACCTCACCGTCTGCGCCTGGCCCGCCCCGGAGGCGCGCGGCTCGCTCACCCTCAGGGCCGGCGCCGCTGCGCGGACGCACGATCCCCGCACCGGGAAGCCGGCCGGCACGCCCGAGACACCGGCCACGGTCCAGGTGGCGGTGAAGGCCCAACTCAGCATCGCCGATGCCCGGTTCAGTCCGGACACGGTCCGGGAAGGCGACCAGCTCGCCCTGGCCTGGCGGGTGGTGAACACCGGTCCGTCCCTGGCCCGCAGGGCGACCCGTACGGTCGAACTGCCGAGCGCCCTGCACCTCGTCGACGGCCGGCAACCCACCTACACCCTGCCGGAGTTGAAGCCCAACGAGGCCGGCGGATGGTTCACGGTCGTCACGACGGTCGGCAGCACGCGAGACGACAAGGTCACCGTCACCGGCCGGTTCACCGGAGACGGCTCCACCGAGGTCCACCGGGACATCACCATCCCCGTCAAGCAGGGGAAGGGCGGCTTCACATTCCCCTCCGGCTTCGGGCCCTTCGGGTTCCCGCCCCCGTTCGGCGGCGATGGCAACGGAGGCGACCACGACGAGTCGGACGACGAGGACGACAACGAGAAGAAGGACAAGACCACCACACTGAAGTTCACCAAGGCGAAGGCCGATCCGGAAACGGTCGACCCCGGCAAGCCCCTGACCTACTCCTGGTCCCTCAAGAACACCGGCCGAAAGGTCACCGCCGAGAACATCTATGTGTCGATCACCCTGCCCACCGACGTCAAGCCGAAGAAGGTCGACGGGCTGCCCGCCGCCCCCACCCCCAAGGTGATCGTCGGCTACCTGGGTTCGCTCGCCCCGGGCAAGACCCAGGACTTCTCGGTGGAGACCGTCGTCGACGACGGTGCCACCGGCTCGCTGCCCGCCCGCGCGTACGCCTGTTCCGCACAGGCCTTCCCGCTCTGGAAGACCGCCGAGGCCACCGCCCGCGCCTCGTCCCAGCTGGACCTGATCGGCGAGGTCGCCCCGAACCCCGCCGACTCCGGAAAGCCGATCACCTACCGCTGGACGCTGACCAACAAGGGGCCCTCCGACACGTCCGGGCTCACCGTCCGGATCGCCATGCCCGACCAGGTGTCCGACCCGAACGGCAAGGTCACCAAAGGCGGATCACAGACGGCGACCTGGGACGGGAAGAACCGGCAGCTCGTCCTCGACTCCCTCGGCAGGCTGTCGAAGGACCAGCAGCTGACCTTCGAGGCCACCGCCACCGTCCGCAGCGATGCCGCCGGCCCGCTGGAGGCGACCGCCCACGCCCGGGCCACCGACGCCCCCGAGGTCAAGAACACCCTGACGGCCGAGGTCAAGGCCGCGTTGGGCCTCACCGGCACGGCCGTCCCGCCCGAGGTGGTCGCCGGGCGCGACCTCACCTATGTGTGGACCCTCGCCCACACCGGCGGGCCCGCCGCGGAGAAGATCGACCTCACCGTCGGCCTGCCGGCCTCCCTCACCTACCGCACCTCCTCCCACAGCGGCGCGCCGGCTCCCGACGGCAGGAAGGTCCAGTGGCCGCGGATCGATCGGCTCGGTCCGGGCGAACAGCGCACGGTCACCGTCACGGCCCTCGTCGACCCGGCCGCCAAGGCGGACACCATCCCTGCCGTGACCGCCACCGCCAAGGCGCGCAACACCGCCGACGCCACGGGCAAGACCGACGCGGTGCGGGTCACCCGCACGAGCGCGCTCACGATCGACGGCACCGGTACCCCCAGCCCGGTGACGGTGGGCGAACCGGCCTCGCTCGTCTGGACGGTGGTCAACCGCGGTCCGTCGCTGGCCTCCGGCGCCGTCGCCGCCCTCACCCTTCCGCCCGAGCTGGGCAGTCCCAAGATCACCGTCTCGAACGGCAGGAAGACGTCCGGCCAGGCCGGTTCGACACCCCTGCCCGACCTCAAGCCCGGCCTGCCCGTCACCGTAACCGCCACCGGCACCACCACCACCGACGGCCTGGCCCAGGCACGGGGCACGGTGCGCGGACGGGCGGTGGTCACGGAGAACGGGCAGGCAGCGGCCGACGCGGTGGCGCGGATCGAGATCGACTCCGACGCCGTCCTGGCGCTCACCCCGGGCCCGGACACCGCCGACCTCCGCACCGTCGATGCCGGTGCCACCGTCCCGTTCACCTGGACGGTCGCCAGAGCCGGAACCTGCGCCACCGGCCCCGCCTCCCTCCGGGTCGCCCTGCCCCCGGAGCTCACCGCCACCGAGGTCCTGGTCGACGGCCAGGCCTCGTCCTCGCTGTCGCAGAGCGACGGACACCTCACCCTCGGCCTCGACGGCCTCTCCACCGGGAAGCAGACCGTGCGGGTCACCTGCCGGGTGTCGCCCCAGGCCCCCGCCACCACGGCGAAAGGACCCGATCCACTCGCCGTCACCGCGCTGCTGTTCGCGGACGGCGCGAGCCCGGTCACCGGCACCGCCCGGCTGAACGTCACCGTCCGCAGCACCGTACGGATCAGCGCCTTCCAACTCCCGTACCCGGTCACGGCCGGCGGCCAGAGCGTCCTGGTCTGGTCCCTCGGCAACGACGGGCCCTCCAGCGCCCGGGACACCTCGTTCGTCCTGACGCTCCCGAAGGACCTCGTCTTCCTGGACGCCACCGTCGACACCGCCCCGCGCAGCGGCACCGTCGATCCGGCGCACCCCGGCCGGCGGACCGTCCCCGTGGGGGAGCTCGCACCGGGCGAGGCCGCGCAGATCGCCGTACGGGTCACCGTCTCCCCCGACCCGGCCGGCCCGAAGGCCGCCGTCACCCGGTCCGCCACCGTCGGCTCCACGACCGGCCTGGCCTCCGGCAGCGACCCCGTGCCCATCGGCAACACCCCGCAGGTCCCCGTCACCACGGCGGTCTCTCCCCCCGCGCCCCGGGTCGACGACAACGTCACGTACGTCTGGAACCTCACCAACACGGGCCAGAGCACGGTACGCGGGGCCACCTTCGAGGTCACCGTGAAGGGCGAAGGGTTCACCCACGACCCCGGATCCACCGTCGCCACGGCGACCCCGTCCAAGGACGGGAAATCCCTCACCGTCGTCTTCGTCGTCCCCACGCTCGCGCCGGTGGCCCAGCAGACGTTCACCCTGGTCGGAAAGGCCGCCAAGGCCGTCACGCTGACGGCCACGCCCGTACTCAAGGACTCGACGGGCGCGGCCCTCCAGCCTCCGGCTCCTGAGACCCGCACGCAGGTCGGCCCCAGCCCGACCCCGCGTACGACGCGGACCTCCCGCACCACACCTCGCCCGACGGACACGAAGCCCCGCCGGGGCGCCGCCAAGCGCACGACGCCCGCCAAACGCACGGCGGCACCCGCCGAGCGGCGCAAGCGCCTCCCCGCTTCCTGAACCGCCCTCCGGCCACGCCCGGTCTCGCGCAGCCCCCTCGCATCCGACCCGCGCGGGCCCGTCGGGCCCCGAAAGAAGCCACCCCATGCCCAGGCCCCCCGCACCCCGGTACCCGTCCGTCCTCGCCATCGGCCTCGCCGCCGTGTCCCTGGCCGCCTGCTCCACCGCTCCGACCACCGACCCACAGGCGGCACCGCAAGCCCCGCAGCTCCCCGAACTCCTGGAATTCGGGAAGCCACAGTGGGAGGCCTCGAATGCCTACGCCGCGTACATCGCGTCGATCCGCGACGCCGTGGCACCCGCTGCCGATACGGAGACCTCCGACCGTATACGGAGGCTGCACGTCAGCCCGTCCATGCAGCAGAAGGTGGTCGACGCCAAACCCAATAAGCCCAAGAAATATGAGACGAAGGACTTCGTCGGGCTCCGGATCACCAGCCGCGACCAGTCGCAGCACATCACCTTCCTGATGCGCAAGGACGACCTCTACATCATCGGCCTGTACAACCAGGCCAAGGACCGGTACCTCCGGTTCGAAACGCCCGAGCAGGACTGGCGAGACTATCCCTTCCCTGCCAACAGCACCGACAAATGGACGAAGGGCGTGGGGTACTCCGCGCTCTGCAACGAGATCAGCACCGGAAAGCTGGAGACAACGGACAACAGCCTGAACAAGGCGGTCATGGACCTCGCCGACAAGGGCGCAGGAGCCGGGGGAGCGTCCCTGTGCCAGCCGGCCGTCCTCTTCGCCGAAGCCGCGCGGTTCGCCCCGATCACCGAAGCGGTCCGGGCCGGGTGGCCGCAGGTCGGCAAGGCCACCACCCTGAGCACGGACCTGCTGAACTACATGACGAACTGGTCCGACATGTCGAAGTACGCCTTCTGGAAACCGGCGAAGGGCAGCTCCCAGGGAGAGAAGAACAGGTTCGACGCGAACGACTTCAACGTCGGCCCGCAGGCGCCCCCGCAGTACGTCCACCGCACGGCGGTGACGCCGATCGTGTTCGACGTCGTCAGCGTCTACAACGGCAACGGCAGCAGAGAGGGGCGATGCGGCGGGGTATCCGTCTCGGACAAGAAGGGAAAGGGCCCCTGCGCGTCCGCCTGACGGCTCCTGACGGTCCACCTCACGAGCTGCGGCTGCCCCGGCGCCGACGAGGCCTCGCGTCCGAAGGGCGGCAACGCCTCCTGCACCGGCCCCACCCGCGCAAGACCGAGCAGCCCACGGTCGGCAGCCGGCCGGTGCGCCGCCCCGGCGG
>NZ_JBHUAL010000009.1:0-85743 GCF_042789775.1 Kitasatospora sp. NPDC056800
AAGGAACGGACGCTTCCTTCGGACCGCCTTCCAGCGGACCCTCCGGGCTTCGTTCTTTCGTGTTTCCAGCTTATCAGATGTTTTCCGCTCCGTTTTCCGGAGTTTCATTCATCGGATTCACTTTCCGCTTTGCCGCCCCGGTCTCCCGCGGCGACTCCGGAACTGTACGGGCACCGGCCCGCCACATGCAAATCGTCCCGCCCCGCTGTCGCGGGACGGGACGATCCATCGTTCGAGCACCGTCAGGCGCGGCCCATCTCCTCGGCGATGGCCGCCGCGAAGGCGTCGATGTCGGCCTCCGTGGTGTCGAAGGCGCACATCCAGCGGACCTCGCCGGTGTGCTCGTTCCAGAAGTAGAAGCGGTAGCGCTTCTGGAGCCGCTCGCTCACCTCGCGCGGGAGGATCGCGAACACCGCGTTCGCCTGGGCCGGGCGGACCACCTCGACGCCGTCGATCTTCCGGACCGCGGCCTCCAGGCGGCTGGCCATCGCGTTGGCGTGGCCGGCGTTGCGCAGGTAGAGGTCGCCGGAGAGCAGGGCCTCGAACTGGACCGAGACGAAGCGCATCTTCGAGGCGAGCTGCATCGAGGTCTTGCGGAGGTACGTGATGTTGCGAACCCGCTCCGGGTTGAGCACCACCACGACCTCGCCGAACAGCAGGCCGTTCTTCGTCCCGCCGAAGGAGAGCACGTCGACGCCCACGTCGGTGGTGAAGGCGCGCAGCGGCTGGCCGAGCGAGGCGGCGGCGTTGGCCAGGCGGGAGCCGTCCACGTGGACGAGCATGCCCAGCTGGTGGGCGTGCTCGGTGATCGCGCGGATCTCGTCGGCGGTGTAGAGGGTGCCGAGCTCGGTGCTCTGGGTGATGGAGACCGCGAGCGGCTGCGCGCGGTGCTCGTCGCCGAAGCCCCAGGCCTGCTGGTCGAGCAGCTCGGGGGTGAGCTTGCCGTCCGGGGTGGGGACGGTGAGCAGCTTGATGCCGCCCATCTTCTCCGGGGCGCCGCCCTCGTCCACGTGGATGTGGGCGGACTCGGCGCAGACCACCGCGCCCCAGCGCGGGAGCAGGGCCTGGAGGGCGACCACGTTGGCGCCGGTGCCGTTGAAGACGGGGTAGGCCTCGGCCTTGTCGCCGAAGTGGCGGCGGAAGACGTCCTGGAGGTGGGCCGTGTAGTCGTCCTCGCCGTAGGCGATCTGGTGGCCGCCGTTGGCGAGGGCTATCGCGGCGAGGACCTCCGGGTGCACGCCGGCGTAGTTGTCGCTGGCGAAGCCGCGGACGGCGGGGTCGTGCCGCCGTACCGCGTCCGTACGGGTGAGGTCGGTCATCGGGCTGTCAGCCACAGGTGCTGTCCGTTCAGTTCTGCTGCGGGGCGGTCCCAGAGGCCCGCCAGGTGTCCGGCGAGGTCGGCGGTGTCGGTGAAGCCGGCGAACTTCGCCTCCGGCTTCTCGGCCCGCATTTCGGGACTGACCAGCGCCTTGATGACCAGGATCGCAGCCGCCGCGGTGGGCTCGCCGTCGGGGGCGGTGGTCTCCTTCTTGAAGGAGTCGGCCATGGCGAGGGTCCACGCCTCGGTGGCGGCCTTGGCGGCCGCGTAGGCGGCGCCGCCGGCGGTGGGCTTGTGCGCGGCCGCGGCGGAGATCATCGCGTAGCGGCCGGCGGTGCTGCGGACCAGCGCGGGCTGGAAGGCCAGCGAGGTGTGCTGGAGGGTGCGCACGACGGTGTCGTGCAGGAAGTCCCAGTCGTCCAGCCGGGTGTCGAAGAAGGTCTTGCCGCCGCGCCAGCCGCCGACCAGGTGGAACAGGCCGTCGACGTGGCCGTGCTCGGACTCCAGGTGGTCGGCCCAGTCGTGGACCTCCTGCGGGTCGAGCAGGTCGATCACCTGGCCGCTGACCTTGGCCCCGCGGACGGCCACCCGGGTGGCGTCCAGCGCGGACTCCAGGCGCTGGGCGTCGATGTCGGCGCCGATCACGGTGGCACCGTCGGCGGTGAGGCGGCGCAGCACGGCGCGTCCGGCCGGGCCGCTGGCTCCGGCGACGGCGATGACCTTGCCGGCCAGCGGGGCGTTGGTGGAGGTGGTCACGCGGCGGCTCCCTGGATCCCGGCGCCGGTGATGCCGGCGGTGGCGGCGATGACGCCGCTCAGCTTCTTGTTGAGGGCCTCGTAGAACATGCTCAGCGGGAACTCGTCCGGGAGCACGGCGTCGCAGAGGGCCTTGTTGAGGGCCTTGCCGTCGGTGATGTCGAGCGGCAGGGCCTCGGAGCCCTTCGCCCAGGTGGAGGCCGGGTGCGGGGTGAGGTAGCGGGAGACCAGCTCGTACGCGGCGATCCAGTGGGCCGGCTTCGGCCGGTCGATGCCGTCGCGGTAGAGGGTCTCGATCTCGGCGCAGAGCGCGTTGGTGACCTGCTGGGCGCGCTCCCAGTCGATGCTGAGGCGGTTGTCGCGCCAGCGCAGCGCGTCGTGCTTGTGCAGGTAGGCGAAGAGCAGCTGGCCGCCGAGGCCGTCGTAGTTGCGCACCCGGTCGCCGGAGACCGGGAAGCGGAACAGGCGGTCGAAGAGGACCGCGTACTGGACGTCGCGGGCGTGCGGGTTGCCCTCGGTCTCCAGCTGCACCGCCTCCTTGAAGGTGGTGAGGTCGCAGCGGAGCTCCTCCAGGCCGTACATCCAGAACGGGCTGCGCTGCTTGATCATGAAGGGGTCGAACGGCAGGTCGCCGTGGCTGTGGGTGCGGTCGTGGACCAGGTCCCACAGGACGAAGGTCTCCTGCGCGCGCTGCTGGTCCTGGAGCAGGCCCTCGGCGTCGGCCGGGATCTCCAGGCCGAGCTGCTGGACGGCGCTGGTGGTGACGGCGCGGAAGCGCGCGGCCTCGCGGTCGCAGAAGATGCCGCCCCAGGTGAATCGTTCCGGCGCCTTGCGCACGGAGACCGTCTCGGGGAAGAGCACGGCGGAGTTGGTGTCGTAGCCGGCGGTGAAGTCCGTGAAGGTGATCGGCACGAACATCGGGTTGTCGAAGCGGGTGCGCTCCAGCTCGGCCAGCCAGTCGGGCCACACGACGCTCAGCAGGACGGCTTCCAGGTTGCGGTCCGGGTTGCCGTTCTGGGTGTACATCGGGAAGACGACCAGGTGCTCCAGCCCGTCCTCGCGCTGGGCGGCGGGCTGGAAGGCGAGGAGCGAGTCCAGGAAGTCGGGCTCGCGGTAGCCGGTGTCGGCCCACTTGGCGAGGTCCGCGTCGACGGCGGCCAGGTAGGCGGCGTCGTGCGGGAAGTTCGGAGCGAGCTCCTGGACGGCGGCGCGGACGGTCGCGACCAGCGGGTCGACCGTGTGCCGCTGGACGGCGGCCAGGTCGATCGAGCCGTCCTTCGACTGGAGCGGGCGCAGCGTCTCGACGGCCTCCTTCAGGCGCAGCCAGGCCGGGTGGCCGGCGAGGGTCGAGACCGGGGCGTCGGCCGCCACAGCGAGCCTTGGCGAAAGATTCTGCATCGTGGACTCACTTCGACAGGAGTTATTTCAACGGGAACACCATAAGTACGAAAGGTTCTCCCGTTCAAGGGGGGCCGGACGGGCAAAGTTCCGGCGCACCACCGCTCCGGCGCGGAAACCTTCGGCGGGAGGCGGGTTGTCCGGCATGTGGACAGTGATCTGGATGTTCTGGACAGATGCGCCGTTCTGATGCGAACCTCCCCGCATGCTCCCGGCGGTGATCACGGTGGCCGTACGCCACGACAGCCCGTTCCGGGCGCCCTCCCGTCGGCACGTCTGCCGTCGCTGTCGCGCGCGCGGCCTCTGCTGCCGCTGTCGCCGCTGTTGTTGACCGGCCTGCCGCCGACCCGGCTGCTGCCGGTCCGGCTCGGGGGGCGCCGCGGACGCGGGCCCGTACGCCGACCATGCCGCCTGTGTTCCGGCGCCGCCACCGGGGGGAAGTGACCCGCCGGGATGCGGGCCGCCCGTCGCGCCCTCCCGTGCCCCTCACCTTCCTTCCGTCCCGCCGGTCCTTTCCCTGGAGCCCCGTCATGACCCTCCGCAAGCCGTCCGCCGTACTGCCCATCGCCGCGCTGGTCGCCGCCGCGGCCGTGCTGACCGCCTGCGCGCCGCAGGACTCGAAGTCCGACGCCGCCCCGGGCGCCTCGGGCGCGGCCGGGTCGGCGGCGGGCTGCGCGCCGGGGGCGCTGGCCACGCGTACCGCCGGGACGCTGACCGTCGGCACCGACAAGCCCGCGTACGACCCGTGGTTCACCGAGGACAAGCCGGAGAACGGCAAGGGCTTCGAGTCCGCCGTCGCCTACGCGGTCGCCGAGAAGCTCGGCTACCCGAAGGAGAAGGTCAGCTGGGTGGTGGCGCCGTTCAACAAGGCGACCTCCCCGGGTGCCAAGGACTTCGACTTCGACATCAACCAGGTGTCCGTCAGCGACGAACGCAAGCAGGCGGTGGACTTCTCCTCCGGTTACTACGACGTGCGCCAGACCGTCATCGCGCTGAAGAACTCCAAGGCGGCGGGGGCCAGGAGCATCGCCGACCTCAAGGGCGCCAAGCTCGGCGCGCAGGTCGGCACCACGAGCCTGGACACCATCACCGACACCATCAAGCCGAGCACCCAGCCGGCCGTCTTCGACTCCAACGACCTGGCCAAGGCGGCGCTGAAGAACGGCCAGATCGAAGCGCTGGTGGTGGACCTGCCGACCGCCTTCTACATCACCGGCGCCGAGGTGCCGGAGGCCCAGGTGGTCGGCCAGTTCGAGGTGTCCTCGCGGGCCGAGCAGTTCGGCCTGGTGCTGGACAAGGGCTCCAAGCTGACCGGCTGCGTATCGCAGGCGGTGGACGCGCTGCGCGCCGACGGCACGCTGGCGAAGCTGGAGAAGCAGTGGCTCTCCGACGCCGTCTCGGCACCGGTGCTGAAGTGAGTGCTGACCTGGGCCCCCGGCCGAGCGGGGAGTCGTCAGGCGGGGAATCGTCGGGTCGGGAGGGCTCAGTGGACCTCGCCAAGGCCCCGGCGGCGCGGACCGGGACGCCGGCCGCGGAGGACGGCTACCGCCCGTCCGAGCGGCGGCTGGCGCACGAGGCCTACCGGCGCTCCCGGGCCCGCCGCTCGGCGCTGATCGCCACCGCGTCGACCCTGGCGACGGCTGTCGTGCTCTACCTGCTGGTCGTCAACTCCCCCGGCTGGGAGGTGACCCGGCGGACCTTCTTCAACCTCGACTACGCCCGCCAGGCACTGCCCGAGGTGCTGAAGGGGCTGCGGCTGAACCTGGAGCTGATGCTCGGCTGCGGGGCGCTGATCCTGGTGTTCGGACTGCTGCTGGCGGTGCTGCGGACGCTGCGCGGGCCGGTCTCCCTGCCGGTGCGGCTGCTGGCCACCGCGTACGTGGACTTCTTCCTCGGGCTGCCGATGATCATCTGCCTGCTGGTGATGATCACCGGGGTGCCGGCGCTGCGGCTGACCGGGGTGACCACCGATCCGCTGCTGCTGGGCGGGGCCGCGCTGGTGCTGACGTACTCCGCGTACGTCTCCGAGGTGTTCCGCTCCGGCATCGAGTCGGTGCACCCGAGCCAGCGCGCCGCGGCCCGGTCGCTGGGGCTGACCAACGCGCAGGCGATGCGGTACGTGGTGCTGCCGCAGGCCGTCCGCCGGGTGGTGCCGCCGCTGCTCAACAACCTGGTGAGCCTCCAGAAGGACACCGGGCTGGTCTCGATCGGCGGGGCGATCGACGCGGTGTACGCGGCGAAGATCATCGCGGCCCGGTCCTTCAACTTCACGCCGTACCTGGTGGCGGGGCTGGTGTTCATCGTGCTGACCATTCCGTTGACCCGGTTCGCCGACTGGCTGACCACCCGGATGACCCGCCGCCAGCTGCAGGGAGGTGCGGTGTGACGTCGAGCGAGGTGCTCCGGCTGGAGTCGGTGCGCAAGACCTTCGGCGACCAGGTGGTGCTGCGCGACGTGGACCTCGCCGTGGCCGAGCACTCGGTGACGGCGCTGATCGGGGCGTCCGGCTCCGGCAAGTCCACGCTGATGCGCTGCGTCAACCTGCTGGAGGGGATCGACGACGGGGCGATCTTCCTGGACGGTGAGGAGATCACCGATCCGCGCGCGGACGAGGACGCCGTACGGCGCCGGATCGGCGTGGTGTTCCAGTCGTACAACCTGTTCCCGCATCTGACGGTGCTGGAGAACATCACGCTCGCGCCGCGCCGGGTGCACCGGGTCGCCCGGGCCGAGGCGGAGGCGCGGGCGCTGGAACTGCTCGACCGGCTCGGGCTGGCGGCCAAGGCGAAGGAGTACCCGGACCGGCTGTCCGGCGGGCAGCAGCAGCGGGTCGCCATCGTGCGCGCGCTGGCCACCGGGCCGCGGCTGCTGCTCCTGGACGAGATCACCGCGGCGCTCGACCCGGTGCTGGTCGGCGAGGTGCTGTCGGTGGTGCGGGACCTCAAGGAGCAGGGGATGACGATGGTCCTCTCCACCCACGAGATGGGCTTCGCCCGCGAGGTCGCCGACCGGGTCTGCTTCCTGGACGGCGGGGTGGTGCTCGAACAGGGGCCGCCGGAGCAGGTGTTCGGCGACCCGCGGGAGGAGCGCACCCGGCAGTTCCTCAGCCGGGTGGTCGCCTCGGGGCGGCTCCAGAGCTGAGCGGGCACGCCCGGCCGGCGGGTACCGCACTGTGCGGCCGGGGTTTGCCACAAGGCGTGCGGTGGGCGTGCGGCAGGCGTGCGGCCAGGGCTTTCGCGAGGACGGGCACCACTGTGCGCCCCCGTACGCGCCCTGGCCACGCCCGGCCGGGTGCGGTGATCGTGGACCGGACGTCCGTCGCCGCGCACGGGGGCGGCGCACGGGCGACAGCCGACGGGTGACAACTGACAGCCGACAGATTTCATCATCTGTTCGCTGACCGCTGTCCGTTGTCATCTGTTCGCCGCCCGCCGCCCCGTCGCCCACCGCCCCGGGAGGCCTCCGTTGCACGGACCCGCCCTGGTCAACTGGCTCCTCGCCCTCCTCGCCGCCGGCGCGGGCACCTCCTGCCTGACCCGGCTGCGCCACTCCCCCTGCGCCCCGGGCGGCGCACACCGGCCGCTCGCCCGCGAGTCCGACGCCGCCGAGGCCCTGATGGGGCTCGGCATGGCCGCGATGGCCGTCACCGGCGCCACCGTCCCGGCCGCCGTCTGGGCCGGGCTCTTCGGCCTCCCCGCCGCCGCCTTCCTGCTCGCCGCCGTCCACGCCCCGGCCGGCCGGGCGCACCGCCTGCACCACGCGGTCGGCGCGCTCGCCATGACGTACATGGCCCTCGCGATGACGGGCACCTCCGGCCACGGGCACCACCAGGCCGCCGCCCTGGGCCTTCCGGCGCTGACCGGGGCGCTCCTCCTCTACTTCGGCGGATACACCCTCTGGACCGGCAGCCGGCTGCTGCGCACCCCGGCGGGCGCCCTCGCGGTCGGCACCGCCGGTCTGCCACAGGCCTGCCGACTCACCATGGGGATCGGCATGTTCGCCATGCTCCTGACCATGTGACGGCCGCACGCCACGACCTCCGGCGCCCCAAGGCCCCCGTCCGGGCGTGGCGTTGGTCACTGGCCGGACGAAAGCCGTTCCACCGGACGTCGCCAGCGCATAGGTTGGCGGGGAACGCGTTGTCGCGTTCCGTGCGTACTCGGGGAGCCCATCGATGCCTGCCCTGATCGGCCTGCTGCTGCTCGGCCTGCTGCTCTCGACCGTCGCGCCCCGGCTGCTGGCCCGGGCCCGCTGGGCGGAGCGCGAACCGGTGCTGGCACTGCTGGTGTGGCAGTGCCTGGTGGTGGCCGTCCTGCTCTGCTGTGCGCTGGGCCTCCTCCTGGCGGCCTCCGCCGCCCTGCCGGAGCTGCGCGCGCTGCTGTTCCGCGGCGCGCCGCACGGCGTGGAGGCGGCGTACGGCCTCCAGGAGGCCGAGGGCTGGGGCCGGCTGTGCGCCGCGGCACTGGCCGCGGGCGGGGTGCAGACGGTGTTGGCGCTCACCCGGGAGGTCCGCACGGCCAAGGCACTGCGCAATCGTCGGCACGCCCAACTGGCCACCCGCGCGCCCGAGTTGCCGGACAGCATCGAGAGCGACCGGAGCCGCCGGGAGCGGCTGGTGGTCCTGGAGAACGTCCGCCCGGAGGCATGGTCGCTGCCCGGACCGGACTCCCGGCTGGTGGTCACCACCGGCGCCCTCCGGCAGCTGACCGACCGGGAGCTGGCGGCCGTGCTGAGCCATGAGCGCGGCCACGTCCGGGCCCGGCACCACTGGCTCCAGCAGTTCGCCCAGGCGCTCGCCTCCGGCTTCCCCGGGGTCGGCGTGTTCAGCGCCTTCCGGGACCAGGTGGCGGAGCTGGTCGAGCTGGCCGCCGACGACCGGGCCGCCCGTCGGCACGGTCGGCACACCACCGCCCTCGCGCTGGCCGAACTCAACCTGGACCGCGGGGTGTTCGGCTCCTGTCCGCCCGGCCTGGCACAGTCCCCGAAGCGGGTCGACCGGCTGCTCGCGGGCCGTCCGCGGCTCTCCGTCCCGCACCGGCTGCGGCTCACCGTCGGGGCGCTCGCCGCGCCCGCCGTGGTCGTCCTGCTGGCCGCCGCACCGGGGCTGCACTCGCTGCTCTGAGGCCAACCCGGCGTCAGCCCGGGGTTCTTGACGTTCCGTCAGCCGGAAAGCCGATCCGTCAGTCGGTGGACGATCCGCAGGCCGGCCCGAGTCCGCCGCCGAGGGTCAGCTCCAGCACCTGGCGGTGGAGCGGCCTGGCCTGCTCGTACCGTTCCCGCCCGGCCTCGGTGAGGGTGAGCACGACGCCCCGCCGGTCGCTCTCGCACATCGCCCGGGTGACCAGTCCGGCCTTCTCCAGGCGGGCGATCAGCCGGGAGAGCGCGCTCTGGCTCAGGTGGACGGTGTGGGCCAGCTCGCTCACCCGCACCGCGGGCCCGCCGCCGCCCCCGCACTCCTCGACGAGGCGCTCCAGCACCTCGAACTCGCTCATGCCCAGCCCGTACCGGTCGCCCAGCTCGCGGTCGAGCATGCAGGCCGCGGCGGCGTGCCGGGCCAGCAGCTCGCGCCACTGCGCGACGAGACCGGTCTCCGCCGGGGAGTCGAGTTCAGCCACGCCGCCACCCTAGCACGTGCATCGACAATTATTGCGTTCACATCTAATTCACTTGCATTGAATGCATGTGCATGTACTGTCCTCCCCATGACCACCGCGACCGTCCCATCACCCGATGCCCCGTCAACCAGCGGGCCGCACTGGACTCCCCGCCTCTGGGGCACCCTGATCGTGCTCTGCGCCGCCATGTTCCTGGACGCCCTGGACGTCTCCATGGTGGGCGTCGCCCTCCCGTCCATCGGCTCCGACCTGCACCTGTCCACCTCCACCCTGCAGTGGGTGGTCTCCGGCTACGTGCTCGGTTACGGCGGTCTGCTGCTGCTCGGCGGACGCGCCGCCGACCTGCTCGGCCGCCGCCGGGTGTTCCTGGTCGCCCTGGGCGTCTTCGCCGCCGCCTCACTGGTCGGCGGCCTGGTCGACGACGGCGGCCTGCTGATCGCGGCCCGCTTCCTCAAGGGCGTCAGCGCCGCCTTCACCGCCCCGGCCGGCCTGTCGATCATCACCACGACCTTCGCGGAGGGCCCGGCCCGCAACCGCGCCCTGTCGATCTACACCACCTGCGGTGCCAGCGGCTTCTCGCTCGGCCTGGTGCTCAGCGGCCTGCTCACCTCGGTCGGCTGGCGCTGGACCTTCCTGATGCCCGTCCCGGTCGCACTGCTCGCGCTGGTCTTCGCCGTCCGGCTGCTCCCCCGCCCGGTCGAGGAGCGCGCCAAGGGCGGCTACGACGCGCTGGGCGCGATCACCGGCACCGCGACCGTTCTGCTGCTGGTCTTCACCGTCACCGAGGCCCAGGGCGCCGGCTGGCTGAGCGCGCGCACGCTCGGCTCGATGCTCGTCGTCGCCCTGTTGGCCGCCGCCTTCCTGCGGGTGGAGAGCCGCGCCGCGCACCCGCTGGTCCGGCTCGGCATCTTCCGCAACGGTTCGGTCGCCCGGGCCAACGTGGTCGCCTTCGCGATGACCGGCGCCTACGGCGGCTTCCAGTTCGTGGTCACCCTCTACCTCCAGCACCTGCTCGGCTGGTCGGCCCTGGAGATGGCCCTCGGCCTGCTCCCCGCCGCGGCGCTCATCGCGCTCTCGGCGCCCTTCATGGGCCCGTTCGTGGACCGCTTCGGCACCGGGCGGCTGCTGCCGATCGGCCTGCTCTCGCTGGTCGCCGCCTTCGCGCTGTTCCTGCGGCTGGACGAGCACAGCTCGTACCCCGGCCTGGTGCTGCCCTCGATGCTGCTGCTCGGCGTGGGCTTCGCCTTCGCCTTCCCCTCGGTGAACATCGCCGCCACCGACGGCGTGGGCGACGAGGAGCAGGGCCTGGCCTCGGGCCTGGTGAACACCGCGATCCAGGTCGGCACCGCGGTGGTCCTGGCCGGAGCGACCGCGATGATCACGGCCGGCAGCGCGGGCGGCGACAGCCCGCAGGCCCAGCTGGACGGCTACCGGCCGGCGCTGCTGTTCGTCACGATGGTCGCCCTGGTCGGCCTGGTGGTCGCGGCGGCGGGCGCCCTGGTGGACCGGCGCCGCGCCTCAACTCCCGCGCCGGTGCCGGATTATGATTACTCATCAGCCGGGTCGACCGCGGCCCGCGCCGAAGTCCTGACCGAGCGCTGACCCCGGGCCCCGCCCGCGGCCGATCTCCGGGCCGTCGGGCCGTGGCGCCGGCTCCACCAAACCCCCGTGTTGGTGGAGCCGGCCGTCTTCGTGGCGGCCGCCCGGGCAGCGCCCCTCGGGGCACGGTTCCTCGGTGCGGCTGTCGGCTCCGCAAGTATATTGGCTCGCAGCCAACGAACGTTCGGAGCAGACACGATGGCACCTCGCGGGGATTCGGTCAATGAGGAGATGCGGCAACGCTCCCGCCGACGCATCATGCGGGCCACCGTCGAGCTGGTTGACCAGCGCGGATACGCGGGCACCACGCTGACGGACATCGCCGAGCGGGCCGGGCTCGCCCGCGGGCTGCTCTCGTACTACTTCGACGGCAAACGGCTGCTGATGCAGTCCGCGACGCACCGGATGATGCACCAGTCGCTGGCCTGCGCCTTGGCGGAACTGGCACCCGGTTCCTCACCGAACGCCCGGCTGGCCCGGGCGATCGACACCGTGCTCGGGCTGGCGCTGGACCACCCCCGGGTGATGCGCTCGCACCTGGCGCTGATCCTCGACCCGGACACCGGCGCCTTCGTCCAGGACCCGGAGCAGCAGCAGCTCGGGGCCCTGCTCCAGGGCCTGCTGCTCGACTGGGGCGCGCCCGACCCGGTCGCCGAGCACGCCGTCCTGCGCAGTGCGCTGATGGGCGGCTGCATCGGGGTGCTGCTGCCGGGCGCCGAGATCCCGCTGGCGCCGATCCGGGCCGACCTCTTCCGCCGCTACGACCTGGCCTGGGAGCTGGGCCGCCCGCCGCAACCGTCCCCGCCGGAACGCGAGAGGCCGCCGGCCCGCGACTGACGGCGGGTGGGCGGCCTGGCGGACCGACTGCCGGGGGCCTCGCGAGGGAGGGATCTCACAGGCCCCGGACGGCAGCGGCTCAGCGTTCCTTCAGGATCGAGGCGAGCAGATCTATCGTGCGCTCCGGCGTGAGACTGTCCACGCAGAGCCGCTCCATGACCTGGATGTAGGCGTCGACGTCGTCGCGCTTGTCCAGGTAGAGCGCGCTGGTGAGCTGCTCCAGGTAGACCACGTCCGCGAGGTCCTGCTCCGGGAAGCGCAGGATCGTGAACGCCCCGGACTCGCCCGCGTGCGCGCCGAACCGGAACGGCATGACCTGGATCACCACGTTGGCCTGCTCGGCGACGTCGATCAGGTACTGCACCTGACCGCGCATCACCTGGGGCCCGCCGACCGGCCGGCGCAGCGCGGCCTCGTCGATGACCGCCCACAGGCGCGGGCTGGCCCCCTCGGTCAGCAACTTCTGACGGCGCAGCCGGAGGCTGACCCGCCGTTCGACCTCCTCCTCGCTGATGACCGGCCGACTCTGGCCGAAAACCGCCCGTGCGTACTCCTCGGACTGCAGCAGTCCGGGGATGAACTGCACCTCGTAGGTGCGGATGAGCTGGGCGGCCTCCTCCAGGCCGACGTAGGTCTGGAACCAGCCCGGCAGCACGTCGTTGAAGCTGTGCCACCAGCCGGACTTGTTGGCCTCGCGGACGAGGCCGAGCAGGGCTTCCCGCTCGATGCCGTCGTCCACGCCGTACAGGCTGAGCAGGTCGGCGACGTCGCGCTCCTTGAAGCTGACGCGGCCGAGCTCCATGCGGCTGATCTTGGACTCGGAGGCCCGGATCGCGTAGCCCGCGTCCTCGCGGGTGATGCCGCGCGCCTCACGCAGGCGGCGCAGCTGCGAGCCGAGGAGGATCCGGCGGACCATCGAGCCGCCGCCCGGCTGAACTGTGGTCATGCGGTCGAAACCTCCACCTAGGGCAAACAGCGCACAGTCTGCCATCAGTTGAGCGCTCACGGTGCCGATACTGACGGATGTTCCTATCAGTTCTGCACTCCACGCACCAGGATGCACGTGCATTCGGCGCTTGCATATGCCAATAGTGCGACTGCACGTGAATCGACTCTTGCATCTGCAGTGAGCGCACACCACCATGGTGCACGTGCACCTGCACATCCCTGGCAATCCCGCGGGCTCCGCGTCGACCCCACGCGCGACTCCGTGCACCGACCCGACGGCGTCCCCCGCGTCATCGGGCGTTCGAGTGCGCGCGCGCCTGGTCGAGGGGGCGGCCGAGCGGCCGAGCGAGTCGGAGGTGACCGGCATGACCCCGGCGGGTCCAGCCGTGTCCGCCCCCTTATGGGAGGAGCTCTTCATGAGCACCGGTACGGCTTTGGCGGTTGACCCCCATGTGGTCACCTGTACGCTCGCTCCTCGCTTCGAAGCCGTCAGAACCGCGCGGGACTTCGCTCGGAGCACGCTCCAGCTCTGGGGCCTGACGGAACTGTTCGACGACGTCGCGCTGGTGGCCTCGGAACTCGTGACCAACGCGCTCCGGCATGCGATCGGCGCACGGCCCGACCCGTCGGGCGGCGCCCTGGGCGAGTACGACTTTCCCATGAAGCCGACCGCGGACGGCCGGCTGCCGATCCGAATAAGCCTGGTGCACCGCGCACCCCAGGTGGTCTGCGCGGTGAGCGATCCGAGCAGCACCGGCCCGGTCGCCCGGGAGGCCGACTTCGTCGCCGAATCGGGCCGCGGGCTGCACCTGGTGGAGTCGTTCAGCCGCTCCTGGGGCTGGCACCCTCTGGGCAGCGGCAAGGTGGTCTGGGCGATGTTCGAGACCGAGTCGGTCGGCGGTTCCCCGCTGGACGGACACCCCGGGCTCGGCGGCCGCTCACCGCTCGACGGTCCCGTCGACGCCGGCGGACGGCATCGGCGCTCGGCCTAGGACGGGCCCCGCGCTCCGAGCGGGTCCTGTACTCCCAGCGGGCCCCGTGCTCCGAGCGGGCCCGGCGTTCCGGACGAGCCCTGACCCCGGGACAGGCCCTGCGCTCCGGAGGAGCCCTGCCTTCGGGACGGACCCCGCGCCGGACGGCGCGCGGCCGGTCGACGGACACCCCGGGAGGACCGCACCCCGGGCGCTTCCAGCAGGCCCCGTCGAGAGCCTCCGGCACCACGGAACCGCGAGCGGCTCAGCGCGGCCGGGCGGGCCGGGCGGCCGGACGGATCCGGGAGAGGCCTCCGGAGCGAAGACATCCGGAGGAGACAAAGACAAAGGCCGTCGTGGTGTCGGCACCCACGACGGCCCCCCGATGATGGAGCACGGCGGCCGGTCAGACCGCCAGGTGGTCGAACTCCCCGTCCTTCGCCCCCAGCAGCAGGGCGGAGATCTCGGCCCGGGTGTAGATGAGGGCGGGGCCGTCCGGGAACCGCGAGTTGCGCATCGCCACATCGCCGCCCGGCAGGGCCGCGAACTCGACGCAGTTGCCCTGGGAGTTGCTGTGCCGGCTCTTCTGCCAGACCACCCCCTGGAGATCGGCGGCGGCCATCCCGTTGTAGGTGTCGTACGAGCCGTGCGTGTCCTGCGAGTCGTGCATAGAAATCTCCCGAAGAGCTCCGGAGTTGTCGTCCAGCGCGGCGCCCCCGGCACCGCCGAAACGAACGGACCGGCCCCGTACCGGTCCGGCACAACGCCTCACTTGACGTGATGATAGCCGCAGTGCACGTGCATCAGCACGGGACATTGCAGGTGCACGAGGCCTTTTACCCGCAGCCGCGAACTCTTCACGGGCCCTTCCCCTGACGGTACGTAAACGGACATAGCCGATGAATCGTCGAGCCCGCGATAACCGGCCGTGAGCACCTCCCCGCTGAATGTTGATCTTCGAATGCCGGGAGTCGCCCGCCCGTGACCCTCCGTCAAGCCGGGCTCATGCTGTGAGACATCTCACGCGCCCCGGGTGCAACGCCCGTCCCCTCGGATCGCGTCGGGACAAGCACCGGCCACCATGCGGGGGTTGGGCGAAGAATGTCCGGATTGTAGGCAAAGCGCCCGGACCGGCGCCGGAGACGCACCGGGTCCGTACCGCGAGCACGCGAAACCCGTACGGCAGCCGACTGCAAGCCGGACGGGCCGATGTCCTACGATCTCCGGCATGAGCACCGCAGCCATTCCGGGCGCGCCACTGCCCGTCCGTACTCCAGGCTCCCGTGCGCGGGGGCGCCACCGTCGTCCCGAGCGCCCCGAGATCCCGGCCGGCGCCCCGGCCCTGGTGCTCGCCGTGCCCGCGACCGCCGGGCCCGAGTCCCGCTCGGTCGTCGAGGAGCTGCTCTCGATCGTCCGCACCGAGCAGAACGGCGTCCAGACCGCCGTCGGCTACCTCCCCGGTGACGGTGCGGCGGGCGCGAGCGGCGAGGACCGCACCGTGGCCGAGCTGCTGGCCCTGGCCGCCGAGGCCGGGCGGCCGATGCCCGTCCTGGTGCCGCTGGTGCCCGGCCCGCACACCTTCCTGACCGGGCTTCACGCGCTCGCCGCCGAGTACGGCGCGCCCGTCACCGACCCGCTGGGCCCGCACCCGCTGCTGGCCGAGGCCGTGCACGTCCGGCTCTCCGAGGCCGGGCTGGCCCGGGCCGACCGCGCCCGACTGTTCGCCATCGCGACCGCCGCGGACGGCGTGGTGCTGACCACCGTCGGCGGCGAGGACGCGGCCGCCGCGGCCGGCATCACCGGCGTGCTGCTGGCCGCCCGGCTGGCCGTGCCGGTCGTCGCCGCCGCGCTCGACGTGCCCGGCTCGGTGGCCGCGGCCGTCAACCACCTCAAGGACACCGGCTCGCAGCGCCCGGCGCTGGCCCCGCTGGTGATCGGCCCGGAGGCGGACTCCGAGCTGCTCGCCACCGCCGCCGAGGAGACCGGCTGCCCGTCGGCCGCGCCGCTGGGCGCCTACCCGTCGGTCGGCCAGCTGATCGCCTCCACCTACCTGGCCGCGCTGCCCACGCCGTCCCCGGAGGACCTGGCACGGGCCGAGGCGGAGGCGGCGGCCGCCGCCGAGGCCGAGGGGGTCGCGGAGGGCTCCCGTGGCGCCCACGCGGCCGCCGAGGGGCCTGGCGGACGATAAGGACACCGCGCGCGGGTTCGCGCGCACCGAAGGGCCCGGAACGGATCGCGTTCCGGGCCCTTCCACGTACTTCCCCCCACCCCGTCCGTCCCGTACGGGAGTCACCCGGCAATGAAGGGGAATGTCCGTTCTGGCGCTATTTGAAAGGAAATAGGGAGCGTGGATTCACATGCTCCGATCGCGACCGCTCCCCCACCCGCCGGAGTGCGCCACTCCGCGATTCGACGCACCGTCACGCCACTCCTGAGGCGGAGCCAGTTGTCGGCTTCCACAACAGCATTGCCTGAAAACGATCATTTACGATCATGGTGAGTGGCAATTTTGGCAGTTTCCACTAAACCGTGATGCACATCACAGTGGTTTGCAGTTTGAACTTAAGTCTGATTAACGTGCTCCCCGTTCGTGACCACACGAACCCGGTCATCCGCAACGCCGAGTCCTGCCGTCGGATGTCCTGGAAGCGCGAAAACGCACCACGGCAGGAGCGGGGGACCCACAGGTAAGTCGCCCCGGACCGCTCTCCGGAACGGTCCAGGGCTAGGGGTGAAGCCGTGCTCACCGCACGGCCGGGCAACTCCAGCCCGAATCCGACAGCTCACCTCGCAGGCGTGGGAGAGGACCACGTCTTCATGCTGCCCACCAACGGCACCCGTCTGTCCGGCCGTACCCGTCGCGTGATCGCCGCCCTCGGCGTCGCGGGCGTCGGCCTCACCGTCCCCTGCCTCACCACCAGCACCGCCTCGGCCGCCTCCGTCGCCACCTGGGACAAGGTCGCCCAGTGCGAGAGCGGCGGCAACTGGAGCATCAACACCGGCAACGGCTTCTACGGCGGCCTCCAGTTCACCTCCAGCACCTGGTCCGCCTTCGGCGGCACGGCCTACGCGGCCCGCGCCGACCTGGCCGCCAAGGACCAGCAGATCGCCGTCGCCGAGAAGGTCCTCGCCTCGCAGGGCCCCGGCGCCTGGCCGGTCTGCTCGGTCCAGGCCGGGCTCACCAAGGGCGGCGCCGCGGCCGCCGTTGACACCTCGGCGGGTTCGACCGCCGCCAAGCCCGCCGCGCCCGCCCAGAGCGCCAAGCCGGCCGCTCCGGCCGCGAAGCCCAGCGCCAAGCCCGCACAGCCCCAGACCCCCGCCGCGAAGCCCGCCGCGCCCGCCCAGGGCGACGCGCAGGCCTCCACCGACTCCGCCGCCTCCGGCAACCGGAGCGACTGGGTGCAGAAGCGCCAGCAGCAGGCCCAGGGCGGCGACTACACCGTCGTCGAGGGCGACTGGCTGTCCGCGATCGCCGACCAGCACAAGGTGCAGGGCGGCTGGCAGCGGCTGTACGACCTCAACCGCGGCACCCTGACCGAGGGTCCGGACACCATCTACCCGGGCCAGCAGCTGTCCTTCGGCGGCAACGGCCAGGCCCGGGCCGGCCAGTCCTCCGCCGGCACGTCCGGCTCGGACTTCACCTGGTTCGACCGCTCGCAGAAGTCCGGCCAGTCCGCGAACGGCGGTGCCGTGAACGCCCAGCCGACCGCGCAGCCCGAGGCCCCGGCCGCCAAGCCGTCCACCAAGCCGGCCGCGAAGCCCGCCACCAAGCCCGCTCCCCAGCCCCAGGCCCAGACGCAGACCCAGGCCCAGGTGCCGGCCGCGACCGGCAGCATGGCCGCCGCGGTCTCCTTCGCCCAGTCGAAGGTCGGTCAGGCGTACGTCTACGGCGGCACCGGCAACGGCGGCTGGGACTGCTCCGGCCTGACCCAGGCCGCGCTGCGCGCCGCGGGCGTCTCCGTCCCGCGCGTCGCCGCCGACCAGGCCGCCGCCAGCACCCACGTCTCGCTGGACAGCCTCCAGGCGGGCGACCTGCTGTTCTGGTCCAACAACGGCAAGGACTCCGGCGTCTACCACGTCGCGATCTACATCGGCAACGGCAAGTACGTCGAGGCCGCCAACCCGAGCTCGGGCGTCCGCGAGCAGAGCATCGCCAACTGGGCCCCGGACTTCGCCGGCCGGGTCTGAGGACGGCGCGCGGTCCACGGCGCTTGGCTGGCTGACGGCGCACGGCCGACGGACCGACGGTAACAGCTGACGGGTAACAGATAACAGCTGACAACTTTCAACATCTGTCAGCTGTTATCCGTCAGCTGTCGGCCGTCGTCCGAACGCTGACCGCCCACCACCCCCGGGGAGAGTCTGGTCGCTCCTCCCCGGGGGTTCCGGCGTTCCCGGGGCCCCGGCGTGCCCGACCGTTCCCGACCGCGGTTCCGCCCCGTTCCGTGGTGGATCGCCGCCCCAGCGGGCATGCTGCTGCTCTGCACTCGAGGAGGAGTCACATGGCCCAGGTCACCGTCACCCTCGACGCGAACCTCGCGATCGACGCGATGATGCTTTCCGGCACCAAGAGCCCCCAGGACGCCGTCGAGCTGGTCCTGCGCGACTACCTGGCCCGCGGCCGCCGCACCGAGACCCGTACCGGCGAGGCCGCCGACGGGCACCGCCTGACCGCCGACCGCCCGACCGCCCAGGAGGGCTGACCCACCCCACGGCCCGCCACGGCCCGCGACGGCCGACCGCGCGCACGCCGACGGGCCCCGGAGAGCGATCGCCCTCCGGGGCCCGTCCGACGGCCGTGGCGGCCGGGGTTCAGCGCGCGCAGGCCCCGGTGGACCCGCGCATCACCAGCTCCGGCTGGAACATGAACTCGCCGCGCTGGGCGGCGTTCCCGCCGACCTCCTCCAGCAGCGCGTCCACCGCCGCCGTGGCCATCGCCTCGACCGGCTGGCGGATCGTGGTCAACGGCGGCTCGGTGAAGGCGATCAGCGGCGAGTCGTCGAAGCCGACCACCGACACGTCCTGCGGCACCGACAACCCGCGCTGCCGCACCGCTCGGATCGCCCCGAGCGCCATCATGTCGCTCCCGCAGACGATCGCCGTGCAGCCCTTGTCGAGCAGCGCGCCGGCCGCCGCGTGCCCGCCCTCCACGCTGAACAGCGTGTGGTGGACGAGGTTCTCGGCCTCCTCCCGGCCGAGCCCGAGCACCTCGCGCATCGCCGCCGTGAAGCCCTCGATCTTCCGCAGCACCGGTACGTACCGGCGCTGACCGACGGCCAGCCCGATCCGCTCGTGCCCGAGTTCGGCCAGGTGCTGGACGGCCATCCACATCGCGGCGCGGTCGTCCGGCGAGATGAACGGCGCGTCGATCTTCTCGCTGTAGCCGTTGATCAGCACGAACGGCACCCCGCGCCCGGCCAGCCGGGCGTAGCGGTCGTGGTCGGCGGTGGTGTCGGCGTGCAGGCCGGAGACGAAGACGATGCCCGCCACGCCCCGGTCCACCAGCATGTCCACCAGTTCGTCCTCGGTGGACCCGCCCGGCGTCTGGGTGCACAGCACCGGGGTATAGCCGTGCCGGCTGAGCACCTGCTCGATCACCTGGGCCAGCGCCGGGAAGATCGGGTTGCTGAGCTCCGGCGTGATCAGGCCGATCAGCCCGGCGCTGCGCTGGCGAAGGCGGGTCGGCCGCTCGTACCCGAGCACGTCGAGTGCCGCCAGCACGGTCTGCCGGGTGGCGGCGGAAACGTTCGCCTTGCCGTTGAGCACGCGGGAGACGGTGGCTTCGCTGACCCCCGCCTGCGCCGCGATGTCTGAGAGTCGCGCCGTAGTCACGGTCCCAGAGCCTATTCCAACCACGTCAGACCGCCCACCAGCCGGTGCTGTCCGGAGCGAGCACCGTCTCGCCGCCGTCCACCACGAGGTCGGTCGAGGCGAGCAGCAGCGTGCCCGGGGCCGCGATCCGCACCGGCTCGCCGGTGGTGTTCACGGTGCAGACGAAGGCGCCGCGGCGGAACGCCAGGGTGCCCTCGGGGCTCTCCAGCCACTCGACCCCGGTGCCGGCGCCGAGGTCGGGCTGGGCCCGGCGGACGGCCAGCGCGCTGCGGTAGAGCTCCAGGGTGGAGTTCGGGTCGCCGGTCTGCGCCTCGACGCTCAGCTCGGCCCACTCGGCCGGCTGCGGCAGCCAGGACGGCCCGCCGGCCACCGGGCCGAAGCCGTACGGGGCCTCGGTGCCGGACCACGGGATCGGGACGCGGCAGCCGTCGCGGTAGCCGTCCTGGCCGGCCTGGCGGAAGAAGGACGGGTCCTGGCGGACCTCGTCGGGCAGGTCGGTGACGTCCGGCAGGCCGAGCTCCTCGCCCTGGTAGACGTACGCCGAGCCGGGCAGCGCGAGCATCAGCAGGGTGGCGGCCCGGGCGCGGCGCAGGCCGAGCGCCCGGTCGCCGGGGGTGCGGATCTGGGTGCCGAGGCCGGGCTCGTTGGCGAACCGGGTGGCGTGCCGGGTGACGTCGTGGTTGGACAGCACCCAGGTGGTGGGGGCGTCGACCGGGCGCATCGAGTCGAGCGAGAGGTCGATCACCTCGCGCAGCGCGGCGGCCTCCCAACCGGTGCCCAGGTACTGGAAGTTGAAGGCCTGGTGCAGCTCGTCGGGGCGGACGTAGTTGGCGGTGCGCTGGACGGTCGGGGTCCAGGCCTCGGCGACGCCGATCCGCTGCCCCGGGTACTCGTCGAGGATCGTGCGCCAGCTGCGGTAGATCTCGTGCACGCCGTCCTGGTCGAAGAACGGCATGACGTCGTTGCCGAGCAGCTTCAGCTGGTCGGCGCCGCCGAGGTCGGGCAGGCCGGGGGCCTTGACCAGGCCGTGGGCGACGTCGATGCGGAAGCCGTCCACGCCCATGTCGAGCCAGAACCGCAGGATCGAGCGGAACTCGTCGGCGACGGCCTGGTTCTCCCAGTTGAAGTCGGGCTGCTCCGGGGCGAACAGGTGCAGGTACCAGTCGCCGGGGGTGCCGTCCGGGTTCTCGCTGCGGGTCCAGGCCGGGCCGCCGAAGATGGACTCCCAGTCGTTGGGCGGGAGTTCACCCTGCTCGCCCTTGCCGGGGCGGAAGTGGTAGCGGTCGCGCAGCGGGGAGCCGGGGCCCTCCCGCAGGGCGCGCTGGAACCACTCGTGCTGGTCCGAGGAGTGGTTGGGGACGAGGTCGACGATGATCCGCAGGCCCAGGTCGTGGGCGTCCCGGATGAGGGCGTCGGCGTCCAGCAGGGTGCCGAACATCGGGTCCACGGCGCGGTAGTCGGCGACGTCGTAGCCGGCGTCCGCCTGCGGCGAGGCGTAGAACGGCGACAGCCAGACCGCGTCCACTCCGAGGTCGCGCAGGTAGGGCAGGCGGCTGCGGACGCCGGGCAGGTCGCCCATGCCGTCGCCGTTGGAGTCGGCGAAGCTGCGCGGGTACACCTGGTAGATGACCGCGTCCCGCCACCAGCCTCTGGACGCGCTGACGTTCGCCTCGTGAGCGGTGTCGGCGGCAGGCCGGGAGGTGTCGGCCAGGTTCTGGGTCATGGACGGTATCCCTTGGGGACTAGAGGAGCGGAAGGCGCCGGGACGTGGAGGCGCGTGACGACGTGGTCGGGAACGGCGGCGTGCGGGTGGTGCGTGACGACGCGGTGGCGCGCTACGACTTGGAGGCGCCGGCGGTCAGACCGGTGACCAGGTGGCGCTGCACCAGGTAGAAGAAGGCCGCGGACGGGATCGCGATCAGCACGGCGGTCGCGGCCATCAGGTTCCACTGGGCGTCGTGCTCGCTGACGAAGGTCTGCAGGCCCACGGCCAGCGTGTACTTGTCGGAGCTGAGCATGAACGTGGAGGCGAACGGCACCTCGGCCCAGTAGGTGAGGAACGAGTAGAAGGCCGCCACCGCCAGGCCCGGGCGGGCGAGCGGCAGCACCAGCCGCCAGAAGGTGCCGAACGGGCTGAGCCCGTCGACCCGGCCGGCCTCGTCGATCTCCACCGGGATGGTGTCGAAGTAGCCCTTCAGCAGCCAGGCGCAGTACGGCACGGTGGTGGTCGAGTAGACCAGGATCAGGCCGGTGTAGCTGTCCAGCAGGCCGAGTTCGGAGAGCATCGTGTACATCGGCACGATCAGCACCGCGATCGGGAACATCTGGGTGACCAGCAGCGACCACATCAGCGGCTTGTGCCCGGGGAACTTCATCCGGGAGACGGCGTAGCCGGTGGTGGCGGCGAGCATCACGCCGAACACGGTGGTGACCCCGGAGACCAGCAGGGCGTTGCCGAACCAGGTGAAGAAGTCGGTGTCGGACAGCACGTGCTGGTAGTTCGACAGCGTCAGCTTGTCGAGGATCTGGCCGGGGTGGAGGTAGTCGGTCTTGTCCGGGCCGAGCGAGACGAACAGGATCCACGCGACCGGGAACAGCGCGATCAGGCCGGCCAGGATCAGGGTGCCGTGGGACAGCGCCCGGGCCAGCGGGCTGCGCTCGCCGCGGCGGCGGACCTTGGCGGGCCGGGCCGCCGGGGCCGGGGCCGCCGCACGGGCCGGGAGTTCGGTGGTGGTGCTCATCGGGGGTACCTGCCTTCGTGGGTCAACTGGGTCCGGGGCCTCAGCCGTTGGCCTGCTCGTTGCGGGCGAGCCAGCGCCGGTAGAAGGCGGTGAAGACGATCAGGATGGACAGCAGGATCACGCCGTAGGCGGCGGACTGCGCGTAGTCCCGCGGGATCTGGCCGAAGCCGAGGCGGTACGCCCAGGTGACCAGCAGCTGGGCGTCGGGGGCGCCGGTGCCGAACAGCAGGAAGATCACGTTGAACTGGTTGAACGTCCAGATCACGCCGAGCAGCACGACCGTGGAGGAGACGGAGCGCAGCCCGGGCAGGGTGACGTACCGGAAGCGCTGCCAGGCGGTGGCGCCGTCCATCTCGGCGGCCTCGTACAGCTCGGCCGGGATCGACTGGAGGCCGCCGAGCAGCGAGATCATCATGAACGGCACGCCGGCCCAGGTGTTCACCATGATCGCGGCCGCCTTCTGCGCCCACGGCTCGGTGAGCCAGCCCGGCTCGGGCAGGTGCAGGAAGGAGAGGATGCTGTTGACGACGCCGCCGTCGGCGAGCATCAGCCGCCAGGAGAAGACGGTGACGAAGGTCGGTACGGCCCACGGCAGGATGAGCAGCATCCGGTAGGCGGCGCGGCCGCGCAGCTTCTGGTTGAGCAGCAGCGCGAGGCCGAGCCCGAGGGTGTAGTGCAGGAAGACGCAGACGGCCGTCCAGGCGATGGTCCAGACGAAGTGCGACCAGAAGCGGTCGTACGAGCCCGGGCCCCACAGGATGTCGGCGTAGTTGTGGAAGCCGACGAACTGGTAGGTCGCCGGGATCTCGTTGACGCCGATCTTGCGCGCCATGTTGAGGCTGTTGGCGTCGGTGAGGGTGAGCCAGATGCCCTCGGCGAGCGGGTAGAGCACCAGCACGCCGAGCACCAGCACGACCGGGGCGATCATCGCGTAGGCGTACCAGTGCTTGGCGTAGGAGCGCTTGACGCGTTCCAGCAGGCCCGGACGCTGCTCGCGCTCCCGGCTGCCCTTGCCGGTGGCGCCCTGCACGGCGACTGACATCGTTTGCACCTTCTCGGGGGGATTCTCGGGGGGAGCCGACGGCCCGGCCCTCCGGGGGGCGACAGGTGAGGGGCGGCGCCGAACGGCGGACGGCGAACAACTGACAGATGATGAAATCTGTTCTCTGTTATTCGTTCGCCGTCACGCGCTCGGCCGCTCCTCGTCCGCTGTCACCCGTCGACCGGCGGGCCGGGCACAGGGACTACTTGGCGAAGCCCGGCAGGAGCTTGGCGTAGTCGGTGGAGACGGTGTTCAGCGCGTCCTGGGTGCTCGTACCCTGGACGGCCTTGCCCAGGTTGGTGCTCAGCGAGGCGAACAGCGAGCTGTACTCGGGCAGTTCGGGGCGCGGCTTGGCGCTGCTCAGCACGGCCTGGAAGCCGGCGATGCCCGGGTCGGCCTTGACGTCGGCGGTGAAGGCGTCGGAGCGGGTCGGCAGGGTGGAGTTCTTCTGCGCGATGAACGCCTGGCTCTCGGCCGAGGTCATGAAGGCGGCGAACTTCTCCGCGGCGGCCTTGTGGGCCTTGTCGGCACCCGCGTACACGGCGATGTTGTGACCACCGGTGGGAGCGGCGGCCTTGCCGCTGGAGCCGGCCGGGACGGCCGCGATGCCGAGGTTGTTCTTGTCGGCGAAGGCCGAGCCCTTGTAGATGTTGGTGATCTCCCAGGGGCCCTGGACGATCGCCGCGACCTTGCCGCTGTTGAAGGCGTCCATCATGTGGGCGTAGGCGTCGGTGGTGACGTCGGCCTTGACGGTGCCGGGCGAGGTGAACATCGTCTTGTAGGTCTCGACGGCCTTGACGGCCTCCGGCGAGGCGACGCTGATCTTCTTGCCGGCGGCGTCGACGGTGTCGGTGCCCTCGCCGTACAGGAACGGCATCGCGTAGTAGCCGTCCGCGGCCTTCAGCCAGAAGCCGTCCACGCCGGCCTTCTCCTTGACGGCGGCGGCGTCGGTCTTCAGCTCGTCCCAGGTCTTCGGCGCCTCGGTGATGCCGGCCTTGGTGAACAGCTCCTTGTTGTAGAGCAGGCCGAGCGTGTCGGTCACCAGCGGAACGCCGTACAGCTTGCCCTCGTACTTGGCCTGCTGGATCAGGCTCGGCTGGAAGGCGGAGGTGTCGGCGGCGGCCGGGGTGCCGTCCAGCGGCTCCAGGAAGCCGGCCTTGGCGAAGGCGGCGGTCCAGCCGACCTCGGAGCGGAACACGTCCGGAGCACCCTTGGCCCCCATGGCGGTCTGCAGCTTGTTCTGCGCCTGGTCGAACGGCACGTTGACGAAGTCGACCTTGACGGTCGGGTTCGCAGCCTCGAACTTCTTGACGAGCTCCTGGTAGTTCGGCGCCTCGTTGGTGGCGTTCGACGTGTCCCAGTACGTGAGGGTGACCGGCCCGTCGGCCTTGCCGTCGGAGCTGGAGCCGCTGCTGCCACAGGCAGCCATCGAGACCGCGAGGGCCACAACGAGGGCAGAGGCCGCGATGCCACGCCGCATGAGAACTCCTAGGGAGGGTGGGGGTGCCCGAGATGTTCCGAGACAGGCGCATAATGGCTGCCTCGTGCCGACCGCACCGTTGCTGCCGTCGGGCTCGGGAAGGAAGTTAACAGCGGCGCAAGAGGGACGGAAAGTCCTTGCAGCAAGTTTCTGCAAGAAACCGCGATCGTTACGCCCGCGTGTCCTGGACGTAGCCACTCGGTAGTTGACGGCGGCACCGATTGCCCCGTTTCGACCGATTCACCCCTCCGTGGGCTGGCCGACGGAACCACCGTGCGTGGCCGGAAACGCTCTGCAGCAGACTGGACGCATGCGAATCAGAGCCGTCACCAGGGACGAACTTCCGCTGCTCGCCGAGCTGGAGCGGGCCGCCGGCGCACCCTTCGCCTCGATCGGCATGCCGGAGATCGCCGAGGACGAACCCCCCGCACCCGAGGAGCTGGCGCACTACCTGGAGCGGGGCGTCGCCCTGCTCGCCGAGGCCCCCGACGGAACCGTCGCCGCCTACCTGCTGGCCGAGCCGGTGGACGGCGCCCTCCACATCGAACAGGTATCCGTGCACCCCGACCACGCCCGCCGCGGCATCGGCCGGGCGCTGATCGAGCACCTCGCCGAAACCGCCGACGCCCCGGCGCTCACCCTCACCACCTTCACCGAGGTCCCCTGGAACGCCCCCTACTACGCCCGCTGCGGCTTCCGGCCGCTGGCCGAGGAGGAACTCACGCCGGGCCTGCGGGAGATCCGCCGCAAGGAGGCCGAGCACGGCCTCGACCGCTGGCCCCGGCTCTGCATGCGCCGGGACCTGCGGCCGTAGCGCCGGCCCCGGCCGGCCGGTCCTCCTGATCAGCCCTGCCGGTCGGTCCCAGCCGTCAGCCCTTCCCACCGGTCCTACTGGTGGGTCCCCAGCCGGAGCACGGTGGTCGAGCGGAACTCCTCCCCCGGCCGCAGCTCCGTGCTGGGGAACGCCGGGTGGTGCGGGGAGTCCGGGAAGTGCTGGGTCTCCAGGGCGATCCCGGCGAACGGCCCGTACGGGACGCCGCTCGCGCCGGTGACCGCGCCCTGGAACTTGTTCGCCGTGTAGACCTGGATGCCCGGCTCGGTGGTCAGCACCTCCAGGGTGCGGCCGCTGACCGGGTCCTCCAGCAGCGCGGCCCGCGCCGGGGCCCCGTCCGCGGGACGGGCGCGCAGCACCCAGTTGTGGTCGTAGCCGCCGGGCCCGGCCAGCTGGGGGTGCTCGTCGTGCACCGACTTGCCGATCGGCGTGGCCGCCGTGAAGTCGAACGGCGTGCCGGCCACCGGCTCGGTCCGACCGTACGGGATCTGCCGCTCGTCGGCCGGGGTGAACGCGTCGGCGTCCAGGGTGAGCAGGTGGCCCAGGACGTCGCCGCTGCCTTCACCCGCGAGGTTGAAGTACGCGTGGTTGGTCAGGTTGACGACGGTCGGCTTGCTGGTGACGGCACGGTAGGCGATCACCAGCTCGCCGGAGGCGTCCAGGGTGTACGTGACGGTGACGTCCAACGCGCCGGGGAAGCCCTGGTCCCCGTCCGGGCTGTGCAGCGCCAGCCGCACCCCGCCCTCGACCGGTTCGGCCGCCCACATCCGGTGCGCGAAGCCGTCCGGACCGCCGTGGATGGTCATGCCGCCGCCGGTCGGAGCGAGCTGGTGCTCCTCGCCGTCGATGGTGACCGACGAACGGTCGATCCGGTTGGCGTACCGGCCCACCACCGTGCCGTAGTGCCGGGCCGGGCCGAGGATCTCGGACAACCGGTCGGTGGCCAGCAGCAGTTGGGCGGAGCGGCCGGAGCGGTCCGGTGCGCTCAGGGTGTGCAGGGTCGCCCCGAGGGTGAGCACGCTCGCCTCGTACGGGCCGGCCGTGAGCGTCCAGCGCTCGATCGCGGCACCCGCACCCGAAGGGTCCAGGGGTTCCTGCCGCACGCTGGTGGCCTCGCTCGCCATTGGCCTGCTCCTCACTGGCGGCGGGCGTTGCACCGCGGCCGCCCGGTTCCGGGTCCGTCGAGGGGGCGCCGCGGCAGCCCCGTGTCCGTCAGCCTAGCGACGGCGGCGGCAGCGGGGGCGCTTCCACCAGCCCACGCGCCGCCCCGCGCGCCGCCGTCCACCATCCGCACGCCGTGCGCCGGACCCGACCGCCGGGCGCTGACCGCCGCGCCCGGCACCGGCCCGGCACCCGCCCCTCGCCCGCCTAGTCGTTCAGGTCCCCCAGCCGCCCCAGGTCCCGCTGCTGCGGCGGCAGCCCGAGCGCCGAGGCCAGGCCGTCCGGCCCGCTGCCCGCCTTGCGGTAGACCGCCGCCAGCCGCCGGTTGACGATTCCGATCGGCACCCCGAGCTCGTCGGCGATCCGCTGCGGCGGCACGCCCTGCACGGCCCGCTTGGCGACCTCCCACTCCGAGCTGCTGAGCGTCTCCAGGGTGTCCCGGAAGTCGCGCAGCCCCACCCGGTTGGGCCGCAGGCCGTAGTTGGCGAGCTCCTGCCGCGCCCGGTCGACCAGCCCCTCCGCCGAGCAGTGCTGGGCCAGCTCGATGCCCTGGTACAGGCACTCCTGGGCGTCGTCCAGCCGACCGACCCGGCGCAGCGCGGCCCCGAGGTCGACCAGCGCAACGGCGTGCTCGTAGCCGGCCGGGGACTGCCCGAGGTACGCCACGGCCTCCTCCAGCAGCTCGACCGCCTGTCGGCCGTGCTCGATCCGCGCGTACAGCCGCAGCGCGCTGCCGATCGCCGAGGCGGTGCCGAAGGCCCGCGCGTCATGGACCGCCTTCTGGGCGTACTCCCGGGCACGCTCGGGCTCGTCGCCCGCGATCGCGATGGCGAGGTGGCCGGCCCAGGGCGCCCAGACGGTGTTGCGCCAGCCGCGGATCTCCAGCTGGGAGCCGGCCTCGGTGAGCGCGGCGGCCGCGCCCGCGTTGCGGGTCTTGGCGACCAGCAGCTTGCCGTACAACGAGGCTGCGTCCGGCAGCACCATGGCGGTCGCGTGGTACGGCGGGTGGAAGCCGGAGTCGTTGGCCAGCTGCCAGGCCTCATCGATCCGGCCGCGGGCGAGCAGGGTGTCGACCAGCACGCCGACCGCGTCCCAGGCCAGCGGCAGCATGTCCCCGATCCGCTCGGAGATGCGGTGCGCCCGGCGCAGGAAGTCCTCGGCCTCGGCGAGCAGGCCGCGGCGGAACCGGGCCAGGCCCATCAGGAAGTAGGCGAAGCCCCGGTGGGCGCCGCTCCAACCGGCCACCTCGAACTGGATGATGGCGTCCGCGGCCAGCCGTTCGGCCTGGGCGATGCGGTCGTTGTAGATGTACGTGAGGCAGAGCATCGAGGGCAGTTCGAAGCCCCAGGTGGTGTCGGTCCACCCGAGGCCCTTGGGCAGCCGTCCGCCGTCGAGGACCTCGTCGGCGAGCGCGAGCGCCTCCGCGGACGGGGCGCCGCGCAGGGTGAGGTCCCAGGCGCGCATGGCGAGTACGGCCCGGGCGGAGGCCTCCTTGCCGTTCAGGCTCCGGCACATCTCGCCGAGCCGGGCGGAGCGGCCCGGGCCGTCCTCCTCGGACTTGCGGAAGGCGTGCCACATGAACGAGGCGGCCTGGAGCCGCTGACGGCCGGCCGGGTCGACGGTCTGCTCGGCCTCGCGCTGGCAGACCAGGGCGGCCTCGCCCAGCTCACCGGCGTGGGCGAGCACCTCGGAGAGCCGGAAGGTGGCGTCCACGCGCAGTTCGGGCCGCAGCGGCAGCTCGTCGGGGTCGAGGGCCAGCTTGAGCTGGTTGACGGTGGCGACGGGGTCGGTGAGCAGTGCGGAGCAGCCGAGTTCGTACATCACCTCGGCCTTGATCTCGTCGGCGGGCGGCTCGTTGAGCGCGCGGTGCAGACAGCGCTGGGCGGCCTCGGGGGCGCCGATCAGCTGGTGTTCGATGGCGGCGCGGCGCAGCTTCTTGACGATCCGGTCGTCGCCCTCGCCGGAGTGGGTCTCGACCAGGTGGCGGGAGGCGGCGAGCAGGCCGAGTCCGGCGTTCTCGATCTCGGCGGCGGCGATGCCGTGCATGCCGAGGCGGGTGGCGTCCGGCATGGTGTTGTAGATGGAGCTGGCGATCAGCGGGTGGACGAACTCCAGGTTCCCGTTGGGGGTCTGGGTCAGCACGCGCTGCTTGCGCAGCTGCTTGATGGACTCGCGGGCGCCCTCGGTGCTCTGGGTAGAGATCCGGGTGGCGAGGTCCACCCGGATGTCGGTGCCCAGCATCGCGCAGGCCCAGGCGTACCGCAGGGTGCTGGCGCCGAGCCGGTCCAGCCAGCTCTTGAGGGTCATCCCGGTGGCGTCGACGGCGAGTTCGCGCAGCTGCCGGGAGTTCTCCTCGACCGGTTCGAGCTCCTGGTCGCGGACCTGGTCGAGCAGGGCGATGACCTCGAACGGGTTGCCGTTGACGACGTTCCAGAACTCGTAGCAGAAGGCCTCCTCGGCCTTGTCGCCGAGTTCGGCACGGATCATGTCGGTGACCGAGCTGAGGTTGAGGCGGTTGAGCTCGTGCCTGCGCGCCTTGAGTCCGAGGACGGCCCGGCGGAATTCCTGGGTCTCGGTGGGCCAGTCGCTCTCGTCCTCCCGGAAGGCGAAGACGAGCAGGACGGGAAGTTCACTCGATCGGATGGCGAACTTGGTCAGCCAGGAGAGTGACTCCCCGTCCGCCCAGTGCAGGTCGTCGACGATCATCACCATCGGCGCCCGGCGCGGCGCGAGCTGGGTGAGGACGTAGTCGAGGCCGTCGCGCACGCCCTGCGGGTCGAGGCGGCGGGCGCCGGCCTTGGGCTGCTTGAGGCCCATGGCCGGTCCGACGACCTCCTCCCAGGTGCCCATGACCTGGGCGAACACGTCCGGCGGCAGGTCACTGAGCACGGGCTGGAGCAGCTGCCGCAGCACGTGGTACGGATCCTTGAACTGCCGTTCTCCGCCTCGGGCGAAGAGCACGGTGGCGCCGTCGCGGAGCTTGGCGAGCCGCCGGACCTCGTGCAGCAGACTGGTCTTTCCGATGCCGGGGCGGCCGGAGAAGGTGAGCAGGTCACCGATCTCCGTGCCACCTGCGGCGAAGCCGCGGCAGAGCTGGTCCACGGCGGCCTCCACCGAGCGCAGTTCGGAGTCGCGGTCGTGCAGCCGGACCCGGGGCGCGGTGCCGTCGCCCTCGTGGGCGGAACCAGCACCCGCCCGAATTGCGTTCTCCTGCTCGGTCACCGTCGTGCCTCCGCCTCGCCCGCTCGCGTCACAGCTCCATCACTGCGTGCAGCCGAGGTTAGCGCCGCGCGGCCGTTCCCGTGGGGCATTCGTGCAGGCTGGGGCGGACGGTGAGGGTTCGGGCGGCTTGTCAAGGGCAACTGCCCTATATCCCTAACGTCCGATCATTGCATCAGATACCCTACGGCCTTCGAGGTTCGGATGATCTTGCGGAACCCACCCCCACCGCCCGCGCCTCGCCGCGTCAACTCCCCCCACCATCAGCGCTCGAACAAAAAGCGCCCCCAACCTCCGCTGCACCGGGAGTCCGATGTCTGACGACACCTCACTTCAGATTCCGTTCCCGCACCGCCGCAGTCCGCACGGCCCGCGCGCCACCGCACTGCACCGGGACTGGCTCATCCGCCACCCCCTGCTACCCGACGCCGACCACCCCGGCTACGCCCACTGGGAAGTGGTGGACCTCGCCGCGCTCGGCTACCCGGACGCCGGTCCGGACGAACTCGCCCTGGCCGCCGACCTGATGGGCTTCTACTTCCTCTTCGACGACCAGTTCGACGGCCCGCTCGGCCGCCGCCCCGCCGAAGTCGCCCCGATCTGCGAACGGCTGATCGCCGTCCTGCACGGTGCCCGCCCCGACCAGGACTCCCCGGTCGAGACCGCGTTCGCCGACCTGTGGGACCGCAGCGTCCAGGGCATGCCGGCCCGCTGGCAGGCCCGCGCCGCCTACAACTGGGAGTACTACCTGGCCAGTCACCCGGCCGAGGCGGCCGGCCGGATCTCCACCCGGCCGCCGGACCGCGACGGCTACCTGGAGCTCCGACGGGGCACCGCGGCCATGGAGACCATCTTCGACATGGTCGAACGCCTGGGCCAGTTCGAGGTCCCGGCCGCCGTCCTGCACCACCCGGTGCTGCGCCAACTCCGCCAGCTGGCCGCCGACATACCGTCCCTCAGCAACGACGTGCGCTCCTACCCCCTGGAGGCGCCGCGCGGGGACGTGAACAACCTGGTCATGATCGTCCAGCGGGAGCGGTGCTGCTCGGCCGAGGAGGCCTGCGCGGCGGTCATCGCCGAGGCCCAGCTGATGGTCGACCGCTGCGCCGAGCTGCGCGACCGACTGCCGGACGTCCACCGCGAGTTGGGCCTCTCCCGGATCGAACGCGTGATCGCCGAGCGGTACGCGGACGGACTGCTGACCTGGCTGGCCGGCTACCTCAGCTGGGAGGCCCGCACCGGGCGGTACCACGCGGTCTGACCGGGCGCCCGCCCCGAACCGCCCGACGGGCGTACGGCGGCCCGCCCCGGGAGCGCCGTCCGGGCCACGCGGCGGCGTGCGGCGGCACGCCGCGGGAACGCGGCCGGAACGCGCGCCCCGCAGCGATCCGGTTCCGGGCGCCCGAGGTGATCCGCTCCGGGGCGCCCCTGGTGATCGGCTCCGGACTCCCGTCGGCACGCCCCCGGGAGCGGCCGGCGGACACACCCTCCGTACGGGCCCGGCGTACGGACCGTAGCCGCGCCGGGCGCCGGGCGGTTATCGTGCTCGACGGCGGGCGCCCGGCGGGGCGCCGGTCCGATGGCGTGTCCCACCCCTCCCGCCGGACCGCCCCCTGACCGGGCGGTCCGGCGTGCCGCCCGCGGCCCGAGCCGCGCCGACGGCACCCGACGCAGCGAGGAGACACCGAGCATGACGGTCTACCAGCCCCCCGGCACCCCCGGCAGCATCGTCGCCTACCGCTCCCGGTACGAGCACTGGATCGGCGGCGACTGGACGCCCCCGGTGCGCGGCGAGTACTTCGGCAACCCGACCCCGGTCACCGGCGAGGTGTTCACCGAGGTCGCCCGGGGCACCGCCGAGGACATCGAGGCCGCCCTGGACGCGGCCCACGCCGCCGCCCCGGCCTGGGGCCGCACCTCGGCCGCCGAGCGCGCGCAGGTGCTGCTGCGGGTCGCCGACCGGATGGAGGCGAACCTGGAGCGGCTGGCCGTCGCGGAGAGCTGGGAGAACGGCAAGCCGGTGCGCGAGACGCTGGCCGCCGACCTCCCGCTCGCCGTCGACCACCTGCGCTACTTCGCCGGTGCGCTGCGGGCCCAGGAGGGCAGCCTCTCCCAGCTGGACGAGGACACCGTGGCGTACCACTTCCACGAGCCGCTGGGCGTGGTCGGCCAGATCATCCCGTGGAACTTCCCGATCCTGATGGCGATCTGGAAGCTCGCCCCGGCCCTCGCGGCCGGCAACGCGGTGGTGCTCAAGCCCGCCGAGCAGACCCCGGCCTCGGTGCTGCTGCTCGCCGAGCTGACCGCCGACCTGCTGCCGCCCGGCGTGCTCAACATCGTCACCGGCTTCGGCGAGGAGGCCGGCGCCCCGCTCGCCGCCAGTCCCCGGGTCCGCAAGGTCGCCTTCACCGGCGAGACCACCACCGGCCGGCTGATCGCCCGCTCGGCGGCCGACAACCTGATCCCGGTCACGCTGGAGCTCGGCGGCAAGAGCCCGAACGTGTTCTTCGCGGACGTCGCCGCCGCCTCGGACGCCTTCTACGACAAGGCCGTCGAGGGCTTCGCGATGTTCGCCCTCAACCAGGGCGAGGTCTGCACCTGCCCCAGCCGCGCGCTGATCGACTCCGCGATCTACGAGCGGCTGCTCGCCGACGGCCTGGAGCGGGTCCGGGCGATGCGCCAGGGCGACCCGCTGGACACCGAGACCCAGGTCGGCGCCCAGGCCAGTGTCGAACAGCTGAAGAAGATCCTCTCCTACTTCGAGATCGGCCAGGAGGAGGGCGCCAAGCTCCTGGCGGGCGGCGAGCGGGCCGACCTCGGCGGTGCGCTGGCCGGCGGGTACTACGTCACGCCGACGGTCTTCGAGGGCGACAACTCGATGCGGGTCTTCCAGGAGGAGATCTTCGGACCGGTCGTCTCGGTCACCCGCTTCGATGGCTTCGACCACGCCGTCGCCCTCGCCAACGACACCCAGTACGGGCTCGGCGCGGGCGTCTGGACCCGCAGCCTCAACACCGCCCACCGGGCCGGACGCGCCATCCAGGCGGGCCGGGTCTGGACGAACTGCTACCACGCCTACCCGGCCCACGCGGCCTTCGGCGGCTACAAGAACTCCGGCATCGGGCGGGAGAACCACAAGGCGCTGCTGGAGCACTACCAGCAGACCAAGAACCTGCTGGTCAGCTACTCCCCCGACGCGGTCGGCTTCTTCTAGGAAGTCGGCTTCCTCCAGGGAGCGGAGCGGCAAAGCGGAGCGGGAGGCCCACCGGGGCCTCCCGCTCCTCGCCACTCCCCGTGGCGGGCTCCGGGGCGATTCGCCTGTTCCGGGGATCAAAGCACATGAATGCGCCCAATTCACCGACGCGCCGCCGACATGCCCGGACGGCCCGCGCGAAAGCCGTAGACAGGACTCCCCGTACCCCAACCCCGATCCGGGAGTCCCGCGTGACCATCGCCCCCACGAAACTCAGCGACCCCGCCGTCCGCGCCTTCGTCACCGCGGTCAACGCGGGCGACCGCGAGGCCTTCTTCGCGCTGCTCGCCGCGGACGCGACCATGTCCGACGACGGGTCCGAGCGCGACCTGGCGGACTGGGTCGACCGGGAGATCTTCGGCCCGAACGGCCGGATGGCCGTCCAGACCGAGTCGCACGGCGGCCACGCGCTGGTCGCCGAGTTCACCAACGAGACCTGGGGCACGATGCGCACCGCGTGGCGCTTCACCGTCGACGGCGGGAAGATCCGCCGCTTCGAGACCGGCCAGGCCTGAAGCGACCGGCCTGGCCCGGGGCCACCAGCCAGGCCTGGGACTACCGGCCGGGCCCGGGGCTACAGGCTGACCCCGGGGCTACCGGTCCAGCCCCAGGCACCCCCGCACCGCGCGGATCAGGTTCCGCGAGCGGACGTCCCCGGTGACACCCGGCTGCATGCCGTTGGTGACGTAGCCGAAGCCCAGCCCCAGGTCGGGGTCGGCGAAGCCGAGCGAGCCGCCCCGGCCCGGGTGGCCGAAGCTCGCCGGGGAGGCCATCGGCGCGGTCGGACCGTGCCGCCAGAAGCCCAGGCCGAAGGTGGAGTTGACGATCAGCACCCGGTCCGGCCCGCTCACCGCCGGCCCGACCGCGCGTACCAGCACCTCGGGGCCGAGCAGCGGCGGCAGCAGCGCGCCGGAGCCGTCCGCACGGTCGGCCGCACCGATCAGCGCCGCGTAGAACCGGGCCAGCGACCGGGCGGTGCCGATGCCGCCGGCCCCGGGGATCTCGGCGGCCTGCACCGCCGGGTCGTTGAGGTCCACGCCGGGGCGCACCGAGGCGAAGGAGCGGGCGGTCAGCGAGGCCGGGTCCTGGTAGGCGTCCCGGACGGACTGCTTGGGCCGCAGCCGCAGCCCGCTCGGACCGGTCCGCGCCGCCTCCGGGGCCGGCAGGTCGACCAGCTTGCCGACCCGGGGCGCGGCGCCGGCCGGCAGCCCGATCCACAGGTCCAGCCCGAGCGGCCGGGCGACCTCCTCGGCGAAGTACTGGCCTATGGTCCGGCCGCTCACCCGGCGCACCACCTCGCCGACCAGCCAGCCGAAGGTGTACGGGTGGTAGCCGTGCGCGGTGCCGGGTTCCCAGGCGGGCTCCTGCGCGGCGACGGCGGCGGCCGCGCGCTCCCAGGTGAGCACGTCCTCCAGCCGCAGCGGCACGTCCAGCGCGGGCACCCCGGCCTGGTGCGAGAGCAGCTGGCGCACCGGGACCCGGCCCTTGCCGGCCGCCGCGAACTCCGGCCAGTACGAGGCCGCCGGAGCGTCCAGGTCGAGCAGGCCGCGCTCGACCAGCAGCAGCGCGGCGGTCGCGGTGAGGCCCTTGGTGACCGAGCGCAGCACCTGGGCGGTGTCCGCCGTCCACGGCACCGCGGGCGCCGGCCGGCCGCCGACCTCCGGCCGGGCGTCGCCGCCCCACAGGTCGACCACCTTGCGGCCGCGCACGTACAGCGCGAAGGCCGCGCCGAGCTCGCCGTAGTCGGCGAAGTTCCGTGCGAAGGCCTCCCGTACGGGCTCGAACCCCTCGGCCGTCTCGCCCCAGATCTCCACCACCGCGTGCCGTCCTCGACCAGTTCCGCTGCTTCTCATGCCATGTGCGCTCGTTTTCGATCTCCTTCGATCCTTCTTCAATCGAATTCGTTCGAACCGAGCCCCGAAACCCTAACCTGTCCCCCATGACCAACCCTGCCGAGGAACTGCTGGACATCGTCGACGAGCACGACCGCGTGATCGGGACCGCCCTGCGCGGCGAGGTGTACCGGCGCGGGCTCACCCACCGCTGCGTCTTCATCCTGGTCCGCGACCCGGCCGGACGGATCTTCGTCCACCGCCGCACCGACACCAAGCTGTTCGCCCCTGGCGCGTACGACATGTTCGTCGGCGGCGTGGTCGGCTCCGGCGAGACCTACGCCGAGGCCGCCGTCCGCGAGACCGAGGAGGAACTCGGCGTCCACGGCGTCACCCCGCGGCCCCTGTTCAAGTTCCTCTTCGAACAGGACCGGCTCTCCTGGTGGTGCGACATGTACGAGGCGGAGTGGGACGGCCCGGTCTCCCCCCAGGAGTCCGAGGTCGCCTGGCACGCCTGGCTCACCCCCGCCGAACTCGCCGACCGCCTCACCTGCGACACCTTCGTCCCCGACGGCCTGGAGGCCTACCGCCGCTACCTGGAGCTCCGGTCCGCCTAGCGCCGCCGCAGCCTCGGAGCCGACGGTTCGCGGTGCGGGGCGGCGTGCCGGCTTCGGAGACGGCGTGCGGGCCGACGGGCGGCGCGCCCCAGACTCCACCGGAGGGCCCGCGACGAACTAGGGTGGCGCGCATGGCCTCCCGTACGCCGTCTCCGACGGCCGACCACGCAGCACGGACCTCCGCATCCGCCGGGGCGGCGGGCGGGCGGCCGCGTCGGCGGCTGAGCGTGGACGAGCGGCGGGAGCAGCTGATCGCCGTGGCGCTGGAGCTGTTCAGCCGCCGACCGCCGGAAGAGGTGTCGATCGACGACATCGCCGCCGCCGCGGGCGCCTCCCGGCCGCTGGTCTACCACTACTTCCCCGGCAAGCAGGCGCTGTACGAGGAGTCGCTGCGGCGGGCCGGGCAGGAGCTGTCGGCGCGGTTCGAGGAGCCCATGGAGGGGCCGCTGTCGGAGCGGCTGCACCGGGTGATGGGCCGCTACCTGGACTTCGTGCAGAGCCACGGCCCGGGCTTCGCCGCCCTGCTGCGCGGCGGGTCGGTGGCGGCCAGCGCGGGCACCTCGGCGGTGATCGACGACGTGCGCCGGGCGGCGCAGGAGCAGATCCTGGCCCACCTGGCGATCCCCGCGCCGAGCGTCGGGCTGCGGCTGACCGTCCGGGCCTGGATCGCCAACGCCGAGATCACCTCGCTGGAGTGGCTGTCCGAGCGCTCGGTGCCGCTGGCGGAGCTCCAGCTGCACCTGGTTCAGGAGTTCGTCGCGGCGCTCACCCTCACCGCCGCCCGCGAGCCGGCGCTCGCCGCCGAACTGGCCTCCTTCTTCGCCGACGAGCGCCCCGACGGCCCGACCGGGCGCCTGGTGCGGGACCTCGCGGGGCTGTTCGCCGTGCCGGGGATCGTCGAGGCGGTCACCGCGCTCGCGGCCGGCACCCCCGACGACGGGTCCGCGCAGGCCACCGGGGCCGCCGCCGAGTGACCCGCGCGGTCGGCGGATCGACGACCGGGGCCGGCGGAGCGGTAACCGTGCCCGGCGGAGCGGTAACCGGGGTCGGCGCCGGACTCGTCACCGCGCGCCGACCGTCCAAGTGATCATCGGGTGATCCTGCGGTTCGGTCAGGACAGTGGGCTCTGATAGGAATGAGCAGGGATCTGACGGCGCGCCGCCGCGCCGGGGCCGGTCCCACCCGAACCACCGACAGCAGACGGAGCAGAGCGGGGGGCTCACCAGGTGACCCAGGACGTCCAGTTCAGCGTGGAGGCCAATCCCTTCGCGGCAGCGGAGCAGGTCTGCGCGACCCTCGGCACCCTCACCGACGCCCTCTTCGACCAACACACCTCGCGCCACCCGGCGGCCTCGCTGAGCGCCCTGCGGACGGCCGAACACCCCGCCGCCGAGGCGCTGTTCGCCCTGCCGCTGGCCCCCAACGGCCCGGTGCACACCGCCCTCGACCGGCTCGGCACGGTGACCACCGCGGGCACCGGACGGCCGGGCACCGGCGCGCGGCTCACCGACCGGGTGGTCACCGCGCTCCAGGCCCGGTACGGCGGCGGCGCGGTGCGCGGTGCCATCGCCGACCGGGGCACCACCTCGGCCGCGCTGTTCCAGCTCCCGGTCACCGGCGAGTTCGCCGACGCCAAGCTGCGTCCGCCGTTCGCCCCCGCGCTGGCCGCGCTGGCGGCCGGGCAGCAGACCCGCCAGCCGGTCGAACTGCCCACCGGCGCGGGCGCCGAGGTCCGGCTGGTCGTACCGCCCGGCTTCCACTCGCTGACCTCCCCGGGCGGCCCGCCCGGCGTCTCCGCCCGTACGGTGCCCCCGCTGCCCGACGGCGCGGACCGGACCGGCGGCAGCGCGACCGGTGGGAGTGCGAGCGGTGGGAGCGCCCCGGCCACCGTGGCGGCCGCCGATGAGCTGGCCCGGCACCTGGCCGAGGTCGCCGAGGAGCTGTTCAGCTCGACCGGTCCGGAGCCGCGGCGCGACTTCGCGGTGATCTCCGCCACCCTGGCCGACCTGATCCGCGACGCGGGCGTCGTGTACGCCGGCGTCTGCGCGCTGGAGCTGGACGACCGCGCCTCGGACGCCGCCCTGGTCGTCTCGCTCGCCCGGCACCCGCTGCCGATCACCGCGCTCGCCACCGAGCTGGCCACCGTCCGGCGGCACGCCGAGGTGTGGACCGTGCTGCTGCCGGCCGGACCGGCCGCCGTCCTGGTCGAGGGCCGGACCGTCCCGGTACCCGGACCGCTGGCCACCGACGGACAGCGGCGCTGGGTGGTCACCTCGGCCGTCCAGGCCTTCGTGCCGCTGCCGGACGGCGGGACGGTGCTGTGCGCCCAGCTGTCCACGGCACGGCCGAAGGACTGGGAGCTGTACACGGAGGCGTTCGCGGAGCTGCTGAAGAGCATCCAGTTCGGCTGGGACGGCGTACCGGTCCCGGGCGCCGCGACCGCCGTCCCGGCCGCCGCGGTGAGCAGCGTTCCGACCCCGGCGCCCGCTCCCGCCCCGACCCCGTCGCCTGCCGCCACCATCGAGGAGGCGCCGGCGGAGGCGCCGGAGGAGAGGCCGGTGCACCTGCGCGGCACACCGGTACGGGTGCCTCCCGCGGACTTCAACCCCTTCGCGCCGGTCGCGGAGACCCCGGAGGTCCCCGCCGCCGGTGGGGACCAGGCGGCACCGGACGCCGAGGGCGGACCGAAGGGCACCCCGGTGATGGTCCCGCCGCCGGACTTCAACCCCTTCGCCATGGGGGGCATCCCGGACGTGTCGGGCGACGCGCCCGCCACCCGGCCCGCCGGGGCGGCTCCGGTCGCCGATCCGTTCGGCACCACGGTCGCGGCCGAGCAGAAGGCCGACCCGTTCGGCACGACTCTCCCCTCCCAGGGCCCGGCCGTCCCGCCGCCGCCCTCGACCCCGCCCGTCATCCCGGCCCAGGCACCGCCCGCCGCGGCCGCGGCGGAGCGGAGTTCGGGGCAGGGCGGGGACGCGGAGGAGCCGGCTTCGGGCAAGGGCACGCCGGTGATGGTCCCGCCACCGGACTTCAACCCCTTCGCCATCGGGGGCCTCCCGGACCTGTCGACTCCCGAGCCGGAGCCGGCGGAGGAGGCGGACGCCGAGCCGCAGAACCGCCCGTTCGGCTGAGCCGGAGGCGAGGGAAGCCGCTGCGCGCCGTCACCGCGAACGGGTGACGGCCGTCAACGGACAGCTGACGACTGACGGCTGACAGGTAACAACCGACAGATAACAGCTGACAGATTTCAGCGAACGAAATCTGAAATCTGTTACCTGTCAGCTGTTCGCCGCCCCCGGCCCCCGCCGCTCGATCATCAGACCGACCCCGTCCAGCATCCGCGCCATCCCGAACTCGAACAGCGCCTCCAGGCCCAGGTCGATCTCCGGCCCCCGGTTCATCGCGTCGAACATCGGGAACCGCTCCGGATCCGCCATCAGCCGGGCGTGCTCCTCACCCTCCACCCGGTCCATCCACTCCTCCGCGGACAGCCCGCTGTCCTGCTCGGCCTGCGCCTCCCGCTCGAAGTGGACGGCCAGCCCGCACACGAACGCCGCCAGGGCGACGGCCGCCTGGGCCATCTCCTCGCCGCTCAGACCCCGCCCCGCCAGGGCGGCCATCGACCGCTCGGTGTGCACTGCGGCGTCCGGCGCCAGCACGGACCGGGTGAAGGACATCGTGGAGGCCAGCCACGGGTGACGCCGGTAGATCCGCCACTGCAGCCGGGCGACCGTCTCCAACCCCTCCCGCCAGTCCTCCGCCGGCGGCTCGGGCAGCGGCTGTTCCCCGAACGCCACGTCCGTCATGAGCCGCAACAGCTCGTCCTTGCCGGGCACATGACGGTAGAGCGACATCGTCGCGACGCCCAGATCGGTCGCGACCCGGCGCATCGACAGCGCCGCCAGCCCCTCCTCGTCGGCCACCCGGACGGCCGTCGCGACGATCCGCTCCCGGGTGAGCTCACCCTCGCCGCCCGATCTCACCCGCCGCTCCGCGGTCGGCTCCGCCACCGGCCGCGCTTCCCGCGCCGGTTCCCGCCGCGGCTCCCGGGCCCGGACCTCCTCCGGAGCCGCCTTCCCGGCCACCACCGTGCCCACCCCAGGAACGGCCCGTACGAGCCCTTCCTCCCGGAGGCGGTTCAGCACCTTGGTCGCCGTGGCCATCGCGACGCCCCACTCCTGGGTGATCCGCCGGGTCGACGGCACCCGCGCCCCCGGCGCCAACTCCCCTGCCGCGATGCGACGTCGGAGCTCGGCCGCGATCCGCTCCGAGGGACTCCCGCTCTCAGCCACCCGATCCCACCATCAACCTGCCGTTCAACAGCCGTGGCGCCGACAGCAGTTGACGCACCGGGCGCCAACCACCGGCCGCCACAGCCGGGTTCACCCGCGATCCGGTCGCACCCGGCCCGATCCGCGTCCGCCCTCAGCCGGCCCTCGGCGCGCCCTCAACCCGCCCGCCGGGCCAGGTGCACCACGTCCGGCACCCCCCGGGCGACCGGGATCTCGTGCGTCACCACGTCCGAGAACCCCACCGCCCGCAGCGCCTCCTCGAAGGCCGGCGAAGGCTGCGCGCTCCACACCGCCAGCACCCCGCCCGTCCGCAGCCGGTGCCACAGCACCGCGAGCCCGTCCGCGCCGTACAGCCCGTCGTTGGACTCGGTGACGGTCCAGTCCGGCCCGTTGTCGATGTCCAGGCACAGCGCGTCGTAGCGCTCGCCGTCCGCCGCCGCGAGGTACTCCAACAGGTCGGTGTGGAGTACCTCGACCCGCGCGTCCTCCAGCGCACCGTCGGAGAAGGCGCCGAGCGGGCCGGTCCGGTGCCAGTCGATGATCGCGGTCTCCCGCTCGACGATGGCGATCCGCCCCCAGCGCGGCTCGGCCGCCGCGTACGCCAGCGAGAAGCCGACCCCGAGGCCCCCGATCAGCACCGACGGCCGCTCGACCGGGCCGCCCGTGCGGTCCAGCTCGTCCAGCGCCGCCTGGATCAGCAGCCGCTCCGAGCGCCCGTCGGCGGTGTCCATCAGGAAGCAGCCGTTGGCGATGATCTCGAAGTCCCGACCGCGTTGCCGGAGCACCACCTCGCCGTACGGACCCTCCCGCCGGTCGAGGGTGACGACGGCCTCGTGGCCGTCGCGTTCGGGCAGTGCGGTGGTCATCCGTCCCCCTTGGTGGACTCGGGCGAACTCGGCTGCGGTGCCGCCCCCGTACGGACGGGGCGGGCACCTGCCCGACAATAGCCGAGTCCGCACCCGGGTCCGTCAGGTCGTGACCAGCACCCCCACGTAGGAGACGCCCGCGACGACCACCCAGGACCCGAGTCCGAGCAGGGCGATCCGCCCGCCGGTGCGGGCCATGGTCGGCAGGTGCACCGCACTGCCCAGGCCGAACAGCGCGGCGGCCAGCAGCAGCCCCTGGGCGTCCGCGGCCAGGTCGAGCGCCCGCTCGGGCAGCACCCCGGTGGTCCGCAGGACGATCATCGCGAGGAACCCGGCCACGAACAGCGGCACGATCGGCGGACGGCTGCCGGTCTTCACCGACTTCTCAGCCGGCTTCGCGCTCGACTTATCGCCCGACACTGCGCTCGCCGCGCCCGCCGCGCCCTCCTCACCCGCCCCGCCCGCCGCTGAGGCCCCCACCGGAGCGCCCACCGGCGCCCCGACCGGAACCTCCGCCAAGGCCGCCACCCGCGCCGCCCGCAGGTTCCGCCGCACCGCCACGGCCACCCCCGCGACCAGCGGCGCCAGCAGCACCACACGCATCAGCTTGACCAGCACCGCCTCCCGCAGCGCCCCGGCCCCGCCGGTCTGCGCGGTGGCGACCACCTGCCCGACGTCGTGCACGCTCGCCCCGACCCAGCGCCCGAACTCCAGCTCGCCGAGCCCGAGCGGGTGCTGGAGCAGCGGCAGCACGGCGATCGCCAGCGTCCCGCAGAGGGTCACCAGCGCCACCGAGGCCGCGACGTCCTCCTCCTCGCTGCCCGCCGCCTGGCTGACCGCGCCGATCGCCGAGGCCCCGCAGATCGAGTACCCGGTGGCGACCAGCAGCGGCTGGTCCCCGGGCAGGCCGAGCCGCCGGCCCAGCCAGAGCGTGCCCGCGAAGGTGGCCGCGACCACCGCGAGCACCATGGCGACGGTGGCCCAGCCGAGGCCGAGCACGTCGTCCAGGCTGAGCTTGAGCCCGAGCAGGACGATCCCGAGCCGCATCAGCCGCTTCCCGGCCGTGGACAGCCCCGGCCGGGCGATCCCGCGGACCACCGGGCGCAGCCCGGGCAGGTGGGCCACCAGCATGCCGAGCAGGACGGCGGCGGTGAGTTCGGGCACGGCCGGCACCAGCGCGTGGATGCCCAGCGCGGCGGCCACTCCGAGGGCCGCGAGCAGCAGCCCGGGGGCGTCCCCGCGCATCGGGGGCAGCGAGCGGGTGCCGGCGGTGCGGTGCCTGAGGGTCAGTGCCACGCCGCCCTCACTGCTGCCGGTCGGCGGGCAGCCGGTAGACCCGCCGGATGCTGGTGCCGAGCCGCGAGACGTCCGCGCCGTAGACGTGGATGGAGATCGCCGTGCTGCTACAGGAGTTGCGCACCAGGTGGATGTCGCCGGGCGGGGCGAAGGCGGCCACGGTGCCGGCCGGGCCGGCCACGTGCTCGGTCTCGACCAGCCGGGAGGTGGGGCCGTCGGAGACCAGCCGGTAGCGGGTCTCGCTCTCCTGGCCCTGGTGGACGCCGGCCACGCACCAGGAGACGTGGTCGTGGATCGGGGTCTGCTGCCCGGGCAGCCAGACCAGGGCGACGACGGAGAAGCTGCCGTCCCCCTCGGCGTGCAGGACGTGCTGGCGGTAGCGCTGCGGGTCGCCCTCGCGCTGGGCGGGGGTGAGCAGCGCGTCGGGCCCGTCCGGGTCGGCGTGCAGGTGCGGGGCGAGGCGCTCGCCGACCAGGTAGGCGGTGAGCTCCGGCGGGAGCCCGCGGTCCACGACGGCGCGGATCTCACTGATCAGCGCGGTCATCCGCTCGGTGAGCCGGTCGCTGCCGACCGTGGCTGAGGGTGTCATCCCAGCAGGTTCGAACCTATGGACCCATCACGTCCAAGGAGGGTTTGTAAGCAATCTCCCCATCAACGCTTATAGGTCGCGGATGGCAGTCCTTGCTCGTCGGTCATGTCGGCCACCGACGGGTCAGCACCCGACCCGGCTCGCCGCCGCCTGCCGCAGGTGGTCCAGCACCAGCCCGGTGGCCGGGATCCGCCGGTGCTCGCGCAGCACGTACGCGCTCACCTGCCGCCGCAGGTGCGGCTCGACGGCCCGTCCGGTGACCTTGCGGTGGCACATGAACGAGAGCACCAGCGCCGGCATCAGCGCGATCCCGACCCCGGCGGCGACGAGCGACTGCACCGCGAGGTTGTCGTCGGTGGAGAAGACGATGTCCGGTGCGAAGCCCTCCTCCGCACAGACGTGCAGCAGGTTGGCCCGGCAGCGCGGACAGCCGGCGATCCAGCGTTCGCCGCCGAGGTCGGCCAGCCGTACGGCGTGCCGGCGGCCGAGCGGGTGCCCGACCGGCAGCAGCACCGTGAGCAGGTCCTCCATCAGCGGGATCTCGTCCACGCCCTCCGGCACCTCGGCCGCTGCGCCGGGGTACCGGAACGCCAGCGCGATGTCGCACTCCCCGCGCAGCAGCCGCTGGACGGAGTCCGGCGGCTCGGCCTCCAGCAGCTCGACCCGCACACCGGGGTGCTCGGCCAGCAGCCGGGCCATCGCCTGGGGTATCAGGGTGGCGTTGGCGCTGGGGAAGGCGCAGACCCGCACCCGACCGGCGCGCAGCCGGGCCAGCGCGGCGAGCTGCTGCTGGGCGGCGGACATGCTGCCGAGGATCAGCTCGGCGTGCCGGGAGAGCGCCTCGCCCGCCTCGGTGAGCCGCAATCCGCGCCCGGCCCGGGTGAAGAGCGGGACGCCGACGGTGCGTTCGAGCGCCTTCATCTGCTGGGTGATGGCGGGCTGGGTGTAGCCCAGTTCGCGGGCGGCGGCCGAGTAGGAGCCGGCCCGGACGACCTCGTGGAACGTCCTGATGTGCCGCGAATCGAACACCGGCTCCATGGTCCCTCCCGCCCTCTCGTCCACCGTCGGCAGCCCCGTTCCGGCCGCGCTCCGGTCGTCCACGGGCCGCGCCCGGGCGCCCGAGAATCATAAGAGGAATTTGGAGGTACCGACCCCAACCCCACCCGTACCTATGGTTCAGCCCCGAACCGGCCTTCTCACAACTGCGCCGACGGAGGCAGCCCCACCGGCACCCCGGCCTTGGCCACCGGTGCCCCGCCCCGCGCGCTCGGACTGCGCCGGCTGCGTCGCTCCACGAAGCGGGCGAGCCAGGAGAGCAGCAGACACATGCCGATGTAGATCGGCGCGATCACCATCACCACCGGGATGAACGGCAGGTCGTAGTCCAGGTTGGTGGCGATCAGCTTGCCCGCGTGCAGGAACTCCTCGAAGGTGATCAGGAAGCCCAGCGAGGTGTCCTTGAGCGCGACCACCAGCTGACTGATGATGGCCGGCAGCATCGCCCGGTTGGCCTGCGGCACCAGGACGTACGTCATCACCTGGGTCTTGCGCATCCCCAGCGCGAACGCCGCCTCCCGCTGCCCCTTGGGCACCGCGAGCACGCCGGCCCGGAACACCTCGGCCAGCACCGAGCCGTTGTAGAGCACCAGCCCGGCCACCAGCGCCCAGAGCGGCTGCACCTTGAGCGCGACGAAGACGAAGAAGATCATCACCAGCACCGGCATGGCCCGGAAGAACTCCACCACCAGCGTGGCGAGCCAGCGCACCACCCGGTGGTCGGAGAGCCGCCCGGCCGCGAACAGCGCGCCGAACGGCAGCGCGAACAGCACCGTCCAGCCGAAGGCCTGCAAGGTGTTGCCGAGCCCGCGCAGCAGCAGCTCCTGCACGCCCCGGTACTCGAAGGGCTGCCACTTGGCGTACGTGAACTGGTGGGTGTGGAAGAGCATGTAGACCACCCAGCCGATCAGCGCCGCGATCAGCAGCAGCGCGATCCCGCCGTACAGCCGGTGCCGGGAGAGCGCCTTCGGGCCGGGGATGTCGTACAGCGCCGAGGATTCGACCGTCATCGGGACACCGCCACTCGTCGTTCCAGCAGGTTGAAGACGGCGCTGATGGCCAGGGTGATGATCAGGTAGCCGACGGCGATCCAGACGAAGGTCCAGATGATGCTGTAGCCCAGCTCGTTGATGGTCCGGTAGGTGCCCAGCAGCTCGGTGACGCTGAACGAGCCGGCGATCGCCGTGTTCTTCGCCAGCGCGATCATCACACTGCCGAGCGGCGCCACCACCGAGCGGTACGCCTGCGGCAGCACCACCAGGCTCATCGTCTGCCCGAAGTTCATGCCGAGGCTACGGGCCGCCTCGCCCTGCCCGGTCGGCACCGTGTTGATGCCCGACCGCATCGACTCGCAGACGAAGGCCGAGGTGTAGCAGCCCAGCGCGAGCACCGCGAAGGTGTAGAAGGGCAGGGTGATGTCGAACCGGGGCAGGCCCAGCACCACGATGAAGAACAGCAGGGTCAGCGGCGTGTTGCGCAGCACCGTCACCCACAGCGTCCCGAACACCCGCAGCGGTTTCACCGGCGAGACCCGGAAGCCCGCGATCAGCACGCCCAGCACCAGCGACAGCACGGCGCTCACCGCGAACAGCGAGAGCGTGCCGAGGAACCCGTCCCAGTAGGTCGACCAGTTGTCGGTCAGCGTTTTCACGGCGCGGCCCTCTCAGTACCGGTCGATCTGCGGCGGGTTCGGCGCCGGCTCCCCGGAGAGGCCGAGGGTCGCCTCGAACGCCCTCCTCCAGTCGCCGTTCTGCATGTGGTGCTCCAGAGCGTCGTTGATCGCGCCGCGCAGCACGGTGTCGTTCTTCGGCACCCCGATGCCGTACGGCTCGGTCGAGAACAGCGGGCCGACCACCTTGAGCTCGTCCGGCACCTTGGCCGCGTAGCCGAGCAGGATCGCGTTGTCCGTGGTCACCGCGTCGACCTGGTTGGTGATCAGGTTGTCCACGCAGGCCGAGTAGGTGTCGTAGCCGATCAGCTTGGCCTTCGGGTACTGCGACTGGATGCGCTGGTACGGCGTCGAGCCGGCCGCCGAGCAGACCTTCTTGCCGTCCAGGTCCTGCGGGCCGTGGATGGTGGTGTTGTTCTTGCGCACCAGCAGCGACTGCCCGGCGATGAAGTACGGGCCGGCGAAGCCGACCAGCTTCTTCCGGTTGTCGTTGATGGTGTAGGTGCCGACGTAGTAGTCCACCTGGCCGTTCTGCAGGGCGGTCTCGCGGTTGGCCGAGGCGATCGTCTTGAACTGGATCCGGTCCGGCGGGAAGCCCAACGAGGCGCCGACCATCTTGGCGATCTCGATGTCGAAGCCGGAGTACACGCCGGTGGCCGGGTTCTTCTGGCCCAGGTACGGCTGGTCCTCCTTGGCGCCGACCACCAGGTGGCCCCGGCCGCGGGCGGCGTCCAGGGTCGGCGAGCCGGTGATCGCGGAGGCGTCCTGCACCTGGTAGCTGGGCAGGGCGCTGGGCTGCGGGCCCTTGGGCGGCGGGGTGCCGGGCTTGCCGCAACCCGCCACCAGCGCGGTGAACAGCAGGGCGGCGGCGAGCACGCGCCGCCCCGCCCGCGCCACGGGCCTTCCCACAGATCTTCCCGCGGGCCTCGCCGCCGGCGTCGTCTCACGGTTCACGGCGCCGCCTCAGTGCTTCAGGATCTTGGACAGGAAGTCCCGGGCACGATCGCTCTCAGGAGCGCTGAAGAAGTCCTCCGGGGCACGGTCCTCGACGATCCGGCCGTCGGCCATGAACACCACCCGGTTCGCGGAGGCCCGGGCGAAGCCCATCTCGTGGGTGACCACGATCATCGTCATGCCCTCGCTCGCGAGCTGGCGCATGACGTCCAGCACCTCGTTGATCATCTCGGGGTCGAGCGCCGAGGTGGGTTCGTCGAACAGCAGCGCCTTGGGGTCCATCGCCAGCGCGCGGGCGATCGCGACCCGCTGCTGCTGCCCGCCCGAGAGCTGCGCCGGGTACTTGGCCGCCTGATCGGCGAGGCCCACCCGCTCCAGCAGCGCGCGGGACTTGTCGTCCGCCTCCGCCCTGGGCCGGCCGCGGACCTTGATCTGCGCGAGCGAGACGTTCTGCAGCACGGTCTTGTGCGCGAACAGGTTGAAGGACTGGAACACCATGCCGACCTCGGCGCGCAGCCTGGCCAGCCCCTTGCCCTCCTCGGGCAGCGGCTGGCCGTCGATCAGGATGGTGCCGTTCTCGATCGGCTCCAGCCGGTTGATGGCCCGGCAGAGGGTGGACTTGCCGGAGCCGGACGGGCCGATGACGACGACGACCTCGCCGCGTCCCACCGTCAGCTCGATGTCCTGCAGCACGTGCAGGTCCCCGAAGTGCTTGTTGACCCCGCGCATCTCGATCAGCGGGGTGAAGGCCGATGCGCCGGCCGGGGCCGGCCCGGGGGCTGTGGTCACCTGCTGCGCCGTCCCTTCAGCAGCCAGCCCAGCGCGACGCCCGCGATCAGCGTGGCCAGCAGCGCGATCCAGAGCGGCGCGGTGACGGTGAAGACCCAGAACTGGATCTTGACCTTGTCGAGGTTGGCGAACAGGAACCACACGGCGAGGACGACGATGGCGCCGATCCCGATGTAGCGCGTGGGAATCCCGCCGATCTCACCGCGCGGGGAGCGGGACGAGCCGTCTGAAATCTTGGTCACCGGAGCAGTCTGCGGGCCGGGCGGCCGATTTGCCCGGTTACGCGCCCCTCCGGGCCAGGGAGTAACCCGTACGGGGCAATCCGGCCCCGTACGGGTTTGAAGCCCCCTCCTGCCGGGACGGCCCGCTCCCCGCTCGTCCCGCCCCGGGCCGTCGCGCTACCGCTCGTCCCGCCAGGACCGCCAGAGCGCCGCGTACGGACCGCCCGCCGCGACCAGGTCCGGGTGGCTGCCGTACTCGCTGATCCGCCCGCCCTCGACCACCGCGATCACGTCCGCGTCGTGCGCGGTGTGCAGCCGGTGGGCGATGGCGATGACCGTCCGGCCCTCCAGCACCCTGGAGAGCGAGCGCTCCAGGTGCCGGGCGGCCCGCGGGTCCAGCAGGGAGGTGGCCTCGTCCAGCACCAGGGTGTGCGGATCGGCCAGCACCAGCCGGGCCAGCGCCAGCTGCTGGGCCTGCGGCGGGGTCAGCGAGGTGCCGCCGGAGCCGACCTCGGTGTCCAGGCCCTCCGACAGGGCGTCCACCCAGGCCCCGGCCTCCACCGCGTCCAGCGCGGCCCGCAGCTCGGTGTCGTCCGCGTCGGGAGCGGCCAGCCGCAGGTTGTCCCGCAGGGTGCCGACGAAGACGTGGTGCTCCTGGTTCACCAGGGCGACCTGCGCGCGCACCCGCTCGGCCGGCATCCGCGCCAGCGCCGCACCGCCGAGGGTCACGCTGCCGCGGCCGGGGGCGTAGATCCCCGCCAGCAGCCGGCCGAGCGTGGACTTGCCCGCGCCCGACGGCCCGACCAGCGCGACCCGGCTGCCCGGGGCGACGTCCAGGCTGATGCCGTGCAGGACGTCGGCGCCCTCCCGGTAGCCGAACCGGACGTCCTTCGCCTCGACCCGACGGCCGTCCGGCCGGGCGGACTCGTCCCCCTCGTGCTCCGGCACCTCGCGCACGCCGACCAGCCGGGCCAGCGAGGCCTGGCCGATCTGGAGCTCGTCGTACCAGCGCAGGATCAGGTCCACCGGGCCGGTCAGCATCTGCGCGTAGAGCACGCCGGTGGTCAGCTGGCCCACGGTGATCCAGCCCCGGAGGGTGAACAGCCCGCCGAGCACCAGGGTGGCGAGCACCGCCGAGGTGTAGACCGCGTCGATGGTCGGGAACCAGACCGAGCGCAGCCACAGGGTGTACCGCTCCCAGGCCAGCCACTCGCGCAGCTTGCGGTCGGTCAGCCGGACCCGTTGGTCGCCCAGCCGCAGGGCCTCGACCGTCGGCCCGGCGTCGACCGTCTCGGCCAGCACGTTGCTCACCGCCGCGTACCCGGCCGACTCGCTGCGGTAGGACTGCGGCGCGCGCCGGAAGTACCAGCGGGAGCTGATCAGCAGCAGCGGCAGGCCGACCAGCGAGGTCAGTGCGAGCAGCGGCGAGGTGACCAGCAGCGCACCGAGCACCAGGAGCAACGACACCACGGCGACGGCGAGTTCGGGCACCGCCTCGCGCACCGACTTGTCCAGCCGGTCGATGTCGGTGGTGCCCCGGGAGACCAGGTCCCCGGTGCCGGCCCGCTCCAGCACCCCGGTCGGCAGGGCCACCGAGCGGACCAGGAAGTCCTCGCGCAGGTCGGCCAGCACCTTCTCGCCGAGCACCGCGCCGCGCATCCGCGACCAGCCGGTGAACGCCGCCTGCGCCACCAGGGCCAGCAGGTACCAGGCGACCGCCACCGTGATGGTGGACCCGGCCGTCCCGGTGGCCAGCGACTCGACCAGGCGGCCGAGCACCCAGGGCCCGACCAGCCCGGCCAGCGTGGCCGTCGAGTGCAGTGTCACCACCGCGGAGAACCCGCGGCGGTGCCGCCGCGCGAGCAGCAGCAGGTACCCGCGCACGGCGGCCGGGGAGCCGACCGGCAGGGTGGTGGCCGGCCCCTGCTCCTCCTGGACGGGGGGCTTCATGACGTACTCCTCGCGTGCGTGGCAGGGAAGTTGACGATGGTCCTCATGGCCCCACCCACCGGGCGGGCCGCTTCCTCGTCGCGGGTGACCACGGCCCGGTAGGCCGGCTCGGTCCGCATCAGCTCACGGTGCCGCCCGGCCGCGACGACCCGGCCCTCCTGCAGCAGCACCACCCGGTCCGCCTGGTCGAGCAGCAGCGGGCTGGTCGCGAACACCACGGTGGTGCGGCCGGCTCGGGTGTCCCGCAGCCCGGAGGCGATCCGCGACTCGGTGTGCGCGTCCACCGCGCTGGTGGGCTCGTCCAGCACCAGCACCGGAGGGTCCGCCAGCAGGGCGCGGGCCAGCGCGAGCCGCTGGCGCTGCCCGCCGGAGAGCGAGCGTCCGCGCTCGGTGATCCGGGCGCGCATCGGGTCTCCCCCGCACTCCGGCGAGCCCTCCACCAGGGCCTCCAGCACGTCGTCGGACCGAGCCGCCGCGAGGGCCTCGGCCGCCGGGACCCGCCCCGAGGACGGGATGTCGAACAGCTCGGCCAGCGTGCCGGAGAGCAGCACCGGCTCCTTGTCGTGGACCAGCACCGCCGCCCTGGCCTCGGCCAACGGCACCGCGTCCAGCTCCGTGCCGCCGAGCCGCGCCGAGGCCTCTGCCCGTTCGCCCTCGGCCAACGGCACGTGGCCGCCGAGCCGCTCGGCCAGCGCCCCGGCGTAGTCCGGGTCCCCGCAGACCACCGCGGTCAGCTCGCCGGCCCGCGCCGTCAGCCCGCTCGCCGGGTCGTGCAGGTCGGCCTTGTCCGGCCTGGCCAGCGCGGCCTCGGCCGTACCGGTGGTCCGGTCCAGCGAGAGCACCCGGACGGCCCGCCCGGCGGAGACCCGGGCCACGCTCCAGGCGTGCGCCGCCTCACCGAGGATGCGCAGCGGAGCGGCCAGGAAGGCCGTCGCGCCGTACACCGCGATCAGGGTGCCGACGGCGAGCTCGCCGGAGGCCACCAGCCGGGCGCCGTACCAGGTGACGCCGACCACGAACAGGCCCGGCAGCAGCACCTGTTGGGCCTGCATCAGCGACCAGATCCGGGACGACCGGACGGCCGCCGCCCGGACCTTCTGGGACGCGGCGCGGTACCGCTCCAGGAACAGCTCCTCGCCGCCGATGCCGCGCAGCACCCGCAGCCCCGCGACGGTGTCGGCCGCCAGCTCGGTGGCCTTGCCGCCGAGGGCGCGCTGCTGTTCGTAGCGCCGCTCGAACGGCCCGATCAGCGGCCAGACGGAGGCCGCCAGCACCGGGACGCCGAGCAGCACCCCGGCCCCGAGCACCGGATCGACCGTCAGGACCACCACGCTGACGGCCAGCCAGACGATCACCGCGGACCGGACCCGGGCGACCAGCTCGACGTACCAGCCGATCCGCTCGACGTCCCCGCTGCCGACCGCGACGACCTCGCCGGTGGCGATCCGGCGGGACAGCCCGGCCCCGAGGTGCGAGGCCTGCCGGGCCACCAACTGCCGTACGTGGGTGGCCGCGTGGATCCAGTTCCAGACCGCCTGGCGGTGCAACAGCACGGTGCCGACCGAAGCGCCCGCGCCCAGCAGCAGGAGGAGCCCGGCGGCCCGCCAGATCCCGCCGGCGTCGCCGTCCACGGCGGCCTGCACGCCGAGCCCGAGCGGTATCGGCAGGGCGGCCTGGCCCCCCATCTCGATCAGCGCCCAGAGGGTGGCGAGCAGCTGCCCGCGCCGCTGGCTGCGCTGCAGCCAGCGCAGGAAGGCCAGGGGTGAGGAGAGGTCGGGACGGCCGGGATCGGCCAGCGGCAGGGGGGTGAGCAGCATGACACTCCGATACGAGCGGTGCGCGGGTGCGGGGCACGGGCGCACAGGGGTGCGAGGGAGCCAGGAAGCAAGGGGAGCCGGGAAGCAGGGGGACCAGGGCGCACGGAACGCCTCAGCACCGTGCGCGCAGCACGCACGGCGACGGAACGGCAGGCGGCCCGGGCCGGCGGGCGGAGGATGCGCGGCGCTGCGGCACGGCGCCCGGCGCGACATCGACGCTGCGTCCGGAGCGGACACCGGACGGACATGGAATGGGCACGAAGGGCCCGGAAGTCAGGAGGTCATGGCCGCGAGCCTGCCAACCTCGATGTGATCCGCGCAACAGGTTTTTCCTCCGCCGACCGCGCGCGCCACGCCCCGCCCGCCACGCGCCGGGCCCGCACTCCCCCTGTGCGCCCCCGCGGGTTCCCGGCAGGCTTCCCGCGAGCCCCCCGCACGTCCCCCACCAGGGCGGTTCCGCCCCGTCACCGGCCGGCCGCCGCCCAGGCCAAACCCCCGCAAAGCTTCACCCAAGATTCGCCCGTTCGGCGGGAACAATCACACCGGGACACCAGTTGCCCCCACTGGAACAGCAGGACAATCAGGAGGGCACCTCTTCCCGTGAGCAGCATCCCCACCGTCACCCTCAACGACGGCGCGCAGATCCCGCAGCTCGGCTTCGGCGTGTGGCAGGTCCCGGACGCCGAGGCCACCCCCGCCGTCCGCGCCGCGATCGAGGCGGGCTACCGCTCCATCGACACCGCGGCCATCTACGAGAACGAGGCCGGCACCGGCGCGGCGATCACCGAGGCGCTGGCGGGCGGCGTGGCCCGCGAGGACCTCTACGTCACCACCAAGCTGTGGAACTCGGGCACCCGCGACTGGTCCGGCGAGCAGGGCCGCGACGCGGTGCTGCGCGAGTTCGACGCCTCGCTGGCCAAGCTCGGCCTCGACCAGCTCGACCTGTACCTGATCCACTGGCCGCGCCCGATGCACGGCGACAGCTACCTGAACATCTGGAAGGCCTTCGAGCAGCTGAAGGCGGACGGCAAGGTCAAGTCGATCGGCGTCTCCAACTTCGGCACCGAGCAGCTGACGCGCCTGCTGGACGAGGCCTCCGTCGCCCCGGCCCTGAACCAGGTCGAGCTGCACCCGTACTTCCCGCAGACGGAGCTGCGCGCGTTCCACGCCGAGCACGGCATCGCCACCGAGGCGTGGAGCCCGCTGGGCCAGGGCAAGGAGCTGCTCGCCGAGCCCGCGCTGGTGAAGATCGCCGAGAAGCACGGCCGCACGGTCGCCCAGGTGGTGCTGCGCTGGCACCTCCAGAGCGGTGTGATCGCCATCCCGAAGTCGGTCACCCCGTCCCGGATCCGGGAGAACCTGGACGTCGCCGGCTTCGAGCTGGACGCCGAGGACCTCGCGGCGATCGCCGCCGTGGCCACCGGCAAGCGGATCGGCCCGGACCCGCAGGAGTTCGACTGGAACTGACGCGCCCGGGGTCCCGGCTCCCGGGCCCCGAACCGTCTGAGCACCCGACCGGCTGACCACCGGTCGCACGAAGACCGCCCGCACCTCTACAGGAGCGGGCGGCCTTCGGTGTGCCCCGATGCGCCAAAGCCCATGGCCATGGACCCTCAGCGTTTTGGCGAATCGTTTTGGCTACGGTGGCGAACTTTTGACCTACAGCCTGCCCGCCTTGGCGATGAGCGCGAGCGCGGCCTCGTGCTCACCCTCCTCCAGCGGCGCCAGCAGCAGGCGCTGGACCTCGGCCACCCCAGCGGCCGAGCGGTGCAGCAGGTCCTGTCCCGCCGGTGAGAGCGAGAGCAGGTTGCGCCGTCCGTCCGAGGGGTCGCGCCGACGCTGCACCAGACCGCGGCGCACCAGCCGGCTGACCATCTCGGCCATCGTGGCCTTGTCCAGCGAGGCCAGCTCGCCGACCGTGCGCTGGTCGGCGCCCGGTTCCAGCTCCAACGCGTCCAGCACCGCGTACTGCGGAGCCGTCAGCTCGGCGCCCACGTGCTCCGACCAGAGCTTGGTGTGCACCTGCTGGCTCACCCTGATCAGGTAGCCGATCGCCCGCTGGGCGTCCAGTATCGGCCGCGCGTCGGTGATGACGGCGACCGCCGCGGGCTCCAGCCTGGCTATCTTGGCCATCACCCGGACGATCTCGACCTGTTCCTCCGCCGTGAGCGGTTCGAACAGGACGCGCTGAACGCGGACCACACCACCGGTGGCCTCGCGCACCGCCTGGGCGCCGCCCTGCGAGAGGGCCAGCAGCTTGCGCCGGCCGTCGGCCGGGTCGCGCCTGCGCAGCACCAGGCCACGACGGACCAGCCGCGCGACCATCTCGGCCATCGTGGCCTTGTCGAGCGAGGCCCGCTCGCCGACCGTCCGCTGGTCCGCACCCGGTTCCAGGGCCAGGACCAGCAGCACGGCGAACTGCGGAGCCGTGAGATCGGCTCCGACGTGTTCGGACCACAAGCGGGTGTGGACCTGCTGTGCCACGCGAATCAGGTGTCCTGGCGACTGCTGCAGTCGCGTAGACACGCGGGTTGTCGGGATCTCCCCCAGCACCATGTATCCGTCCCGATGTCACACCCGGTGTGTGTGGGACACCCGGGTGGGGCAGTAACGGCGAGTGGGCGTCCAGCTATGAGGGAGGGCGCTCCAGCCGTGCAGCCGGTGGCTGCTGGCGGACACTATACAAACGGCGGGCCCTTGCTGGCAGGCAGGGGCGGATAGTAGACGCAGGTTCGGCAACATTGGCATATTTACTCGCTGCGAACAGCTTGCAGTAACCCGTTCTCAGCAGAAAGCCGACCGGTCGGTCCTTACCCACCGTCACCTGCGTCTCTCCACCCTGGCCGCTCCCCCTACCCGCCGGTAGGGTGTGGCCACCCTCTCCGGGGGCTCTCCCCGGGAGGCACTCCCGAGAGAGACGAGAGCGAGCATGACCGAGCAGAGCACCGCCCCCCGGGTCGCCGTCGTGACCGGCGCCGCCCGCGGCCTGGGCGCCGCCACCGCCGTCCGACTGGCCGCCGACGGCTACGCGGTCGCCGTCCTGGACCTGGACGAAGCGGCCGGCCAGGAGACCGTCGACCGGATCACCGCCGCCGGCGGCAGGGCGCTCGCCGTCGGCGCCGACGTCTCGGACGGTGAGCAGGTCCAAGCCGCCGTCGACCGGGTGGCCGCCGAGCTCGGCGCCCCCGTCGTCCTGGTGAACAACGCGGGCGTGCTCCGCGACAACCTGCTCTTCAAGATGTCCGAGTCCGACTGGGACACGGTCATCAACGTTCACCTCCGCGGCGCCTTCCTGATGACCCGCGCGGTGCAGAAGCACATGGTCGACGCCGGTTTCGGCCGCATCGTCAACCTGTCCTCGTCCTCGGCCCAGGGCAACCGCGGCCAGGCCAACTACTCGGCCGCCAAGGCCGGTCTCCAGGGCTTCACCAAGACTTTGGCCATCGAGCTGGGCAAGTTCGGCATCACGGCCAACGCGGTCGCCCCGGGCTTCATCGCCACGGACATGACAGCAGCCACCGCGGCCCGGGTCGGCATGGACTTCGAAGACTTCAAGCGGGCCGCAGCCTCTCAGATCCCGGTCCAGCGGGTCGGTCAGCCCGAGGACGTCGCCCACACCATCTCGTTCCTCGCGAGCGAGGGCGCCGGCTTCGTCTCCGGCCAGGTGATCTACGTCGCGGGCGGCCCCCTCGACTGAGCACGGAACCTACACAGGGTTACCACGGAGTGGGAAGCCGGGCGCACCGGCCTCCCACTCCGTTTGCTTTACCGGGGCTTTTGCAGAACCATTCGACGACCACACTGGCTTTCGATCCTGAAATAGCGGAAATCACCCCTCGGACCACCCCTGGTCGGCCCAATTGTCGATTTCCCGGGAAAATGACAATTACCACCGGAATAGCCCTGTCCGGATGGGTAAGGTCACCCCGTGCAATCCAGAAGTACCCCCGTTCCCCTTCCGCGCCAGGGGCCGGAGCGCCGCACCGCCGAGACCGGCCGCCTGGACCGTCCCACCGCCCCCGCGCGCCACCTCGCCCCGCTCGGCCCCGACCCCGGCGAGCCCGGCTGGCCGCCGATGAGCCGACGGCAGGCCGCCCTCCTCGCCGTCACCCTGGCCGGCTACCTGCTGGTGCTGGCCGGTGTCCTGCTCAACACCGCGCTGGTCGACCTCGACTGGTCGGTCCGGCTGCTGCGCCCCTACGAGCGGTGGCCCCGACTGGAGCCGCTGCTCGACACCTGGGTGGTCGCCGGGCAGCGCGGCCCGTCGGCGATCGCCGCCTTCGTCTGGCTCGGCTGGCGGGCCCACCGCCTCGGCCGACTGCGCCCGCTGCTGGTCATGGGCATCGCGCTGTTGTTGCTCAACGTCACCGTCGGCGCGGTCAAGATCGTCACCGGCCGGCTCGGCCCGCACTATGCCCAGTACGTCGGCTCGCCCGAGCTCTTCTCCGGCGGCACCATCTTCCCCTCCGGCCACACCGCCAACGCGGTGGTCACCTGGGGCGTGCTCGCCTACCTCGCCGTCCGCTGGCGGCGCACCGGCGCGGTGATCGCCGCCGCCACCGCCTGCTCGATCGGTCTGACCACGGTCTACCTGGGCACCCACTGGGTCACCGACGTCCTGGCCGGCTGGGCCGCCGGACTGCTCGTCCTGCTCTCGCTGCCGCTGCTGGAACCCCTGGTCGCCGCCGCCGAACAGCGGCTCCACCGGCGCTTCGGCCGCCGGCACCTGCTCTGCTGAACCCGGGCCCGCCCGAACCAGAGCCGACGGGTCACCGCGGTCCTACCCCTCCCAACTGCGCTCGACCACACCGTTGCGCACCGCGAGGTTGAGCCGCCCCTGCCGGTACTCCATGGTCATCAGGTCCCCCGGCTCCAGCACCCGGACCGACGCCCAGCCGTGCCGCCGGGCCAACTCCCGGGCCCGCTCGATCCGCAGCCCCGCGTACCCCTCGCCGTCCTGGCCCGCCGCCCCCGAACCGGAGCCCGAACCCGAACCCGAACCCGAACCCGCCGCACCGGACCCCGCCCCCACCGCGTCCGAACCCGACATCGCGCCTCCCCCGGCTCGCTCCTCGGACGTACGCTGGAATCGTAGCCCGACCCACGCGGTCCGGAGGTGAACGGCATGCGCACCACCACCCCGCGCCGGTGGCGCAGCGGCACCGAGCCGGCCACCGCCCGCAGCGACCTCAAGCTCCGCTACCTGCTCTCGCTCACCTTCACCCCCTTGTTCGCGCTGGCCACGGCGGGCTTCGCCATCTGGGCGGCCGTCTCGCCCGCCTACGGTGCGCCCAGCCGGGGCACCCTCACCGGCTTCGCCGTGGCCTGCGGCCTGCTCACCCTGTTCGCCGTCGTCGATCTCGTAGTTGTCATCCGGCGCCGCCAGACCGAGCTCTGACGCGGTGTCTCCCACGGAGTGGGAAGTCGACCCGGCCGACTTCCCACTCCGTGCCGTCGACTTCCCACACCGTGCCACCCACGATCCCGACCCCGGCGGCCCCGGCAGCCTCAGCGCCCGCCGACCGCCTGCTTCACCAGCGTCCGCCCGAAGTCCCACATCAGCCCGCTCCCCCGGTGGGCCTCGTCCATGATCTCGGTGAAGGCGTCCACGAACCGGTCCACGTCACGCTCGGTGATGATCAGCGGGGGGATCAGCTTGATCACTTCCAGGTGGTCCCCCGACACCTGGGTCAGGATGCGGTGCCGCTGCAGCAGCGGCACGACCACCATCTGCGCGAACAGCCCCTTGCGCGCCGCCTGGAGCGCGGTCCAACCGGTGCGCAGCTTCAGCGACTTGGGCCGGCCGAACTCGATCCCGATCATCAGCCCGCGCCCGCGCACCTCGGCGAGCAGCTCGTACTGGTCGACCAGCGCGGTCAGCCGTCCACGGAAGTAGTCGCCCACCTTGCGGGCGTTCTCCACCACCTGCTCGTCGCCCATCACCTCCAGGGTCGCCAGCCCGGCCGCCATGGCCTGGGCGTTGGACCCGAAGCTGGCCGAGTGCACCAGCACCCGGTCCATCGAGGAGTACACCTTCTCGAAGATCCAGCCCTTGCCGAGCGTCGCCCCGACCGGCACGTACCCGCCGGACAGCGCCTTGGCGGCGCAGACCAGGTCCGGCAGCACGCCGTCCTCGTGCTGGTAGGCGAAGAACTCGCCGGTGCGGCCGATGCCGGTCTGCACCTCGTCGCAGATCAGCAGCGCCCGGTGCTCGTGGAGCAGCGCCTGGGCGGCCCGCAGCCAGCCGGGCGGCGGCGCCTGGACGCCCTTGCCCTGGATCGGCTCGACGATCAGCCCCGCGACGTCGCCGCGCTTCAACTCCTTGGCCAGCGCGCCGAGATCGCCGAGCGGGACGGCGGTGTCCGGCAGCAGCGGGTCGAAGCCCTTGCGGAAGCCGCTCTCCCCGTTGACGGAGAGCGAGCCGGTGGTCAGCCCGTGGAAGGCGTGGTCGGCGTACAGGATCCGCTTCCGCCCGGTGGCGTACCGGGCGAACTTGAGCGCCGTCTCCACCGCTTCGGTGCCGCTGTTGCCGAAGAACACCCGGTCCAGCCCGGGCGCGTACGACAGCAGCCGCTCGGCCAGCAGCCCGGGCAGCGGTGAGCAGTCGAAGCGGACCAGGTCCGGCAGGTCGAGGTCCATCACCTGCTGGACCGCCGAGCGCACCACCGGGTGGTGGCGGCCGAGCGCGAAGATGCCGAAGCCGGCCAGCATGTCGAGGTACTCGTTGCCCTCGGCGTCGTAGAAGTACTGGCCCCGGGCGCGCTCGTAGTACCTGTCGAAGCCGATGGTGCGCAGCATCCGCGGCAGCTGCGGGTTGAGGTAGCGGCCGTGCAACTCGTAGCGCTCGCCGCCGCGTTCGGCGATCAGCGCGGCGAGGTCGAAGGCGGGGCGGTCTGGTTCAGCCGGCATGGCGCGGGTTCGCTCCTCGGGTCGGTAGCAGGTTCTTGGCGAAGACGGCCGTCTGGGCGGCGACCCCGGTCCCGGTCAGCCCCGCCTCCTCCAGGATCTCCCCGCGCGAGGCGTGGCCGAGGAACTCCTGGGGCAGGCCGAGCACCCGCACCGGCACGTCCACGTCGGCGTCGCGCAGCGCCTGGGCGACGGCCGAACCGACGCCTCCGGTACGGCCGTTGTCCTCGACGGTGACCACCAGCCGGTGGGCGGCGGCGAGTTCGGGCAGCACCGGGTCGACCGGCTTGACCCAGCGCGGGTCGACCACGGTCGCGGTGAAGCCCTCGGCGAGCAGCAGCCGGGCCGCGTCCAGGCAGGCGGAGGCGGTGGTGCCGACGGCGACCAGCAGGATCTCGGGCGCCCGCCCGGTGCGCAGCAGCACGTCCACCCCGCCGGTCCGCTCGACGGCCGGCACCGCGGGCCCGACGTTCCCCTTCGGGAAGCGGACGACGGTCGGGGCGTCGCCGACCTCGACGGCCTCGCGCAGCTGGACGCGCAGCTGTTCCGCGTCGCGCGGCGCGGCGAGCCGCAGGCCGGGGACGACCTGGAGGATCGACATGTCCCACATGCCGTTGTGCGAGGCGCCGTCCGGCCCGGTCACCCCGGAGCGGTCGAGCACGAAGGTGACGCCCAGCCGGTGCAGGGCGACGTCCATCAGCACCTGGTCGAAGGCCCGGTTGAGGAAGGTCGCGTAGACCGCGACCACCGGGTGCAGTCCGCCGGTGGCCAGCCCCGCCGCGCTGGTGACGGCGTGCTGCTCGGCGATCCCGACGTCGAAGGTCCGCTCCGGGTAGGCCTTGGCGAACGGGGCCAGGCCCACCGGCTGGAGCATGGCCGCGGTGATCGCCACGAGGTCCGGCCGCTCGGCTCCGAGGGTGAGCAGCTCGTCCCCGAACACCGAGGTCCAGGAGACGCCGCCGCTGGGCGAGATCGGCAGGCAGGTGTACGGGTCGATCGGGTTGACGGCGTGGAAGCGGTCGGCCTCGTCCTGCTCGGCCGGCCGGTAGCCGCGGCCCTTGACGGTCAGGCAGTGCACGATGACCGGTCCGCCGAAGTTGCGGGCCTGGCGCAGCGCCTGTTCGACCGCGCCCAGGTCGTGGCCGTCGATCGGCCCGAGGTACTTGAGGCCGAGGTCCTCGAACATGCCCTGCGGGGCGAAGGCGTCCTTGAACCCCTTCTTGGCGCCGTGCAGCGCGTCGAAGATCGGCTGGCCGACCAGCGGGGTGCGCTGCAGGGCCTCCTTGCCCAGGGCGAGGAAGCGCTCGTAGCCCTGGGTCGTGCGCAGGGTGGCCAGGTGGTTGGCGAGGCCGCCGATGGTCCTGGCGTAGGAACGCTCGTTGTCGTTGACGACGATGACCAGCGGCCGGTCGCGCGCCTCGGCGATGTTGTTGAGCGCCTCCCAGGCGAGCCCGCCGGTGAGGGCGCCGTCGCCGATCACCGCGACGGTGTGCCGGTCGTGCTGGCCGAGCAGTCGGGCCGCCTTGGCCAGGCCGTCGGCGTAGGAGAGCGCGGTGGAGGCGTGCGAGTTCTCGACCAGGTCGTGCTCGGACTCGCCCCGCGCGGGGTACCCGGAGAGTCCGCCGCGCATCCGCAGCCGGCTGAAGTCCTGGCGGCCGGTGAGCAGTTTGTGGACGTAGCTCTGGTGGCCGGTGTCGAAGACGATCCGGTCGTACGGCGAGTCGAAGACCCGGTGCAGCGCGATGGTCAGCTCCACCACGCCGAGGTTGGGCCCGAGGTGGCCGCCGGTGCGGGTGACGGCCTCGATCAGGAAGTCGCGGATCTCGTCGGCGAGCAGGGGCAGTTCGACGGCCGGGAGCTTGCGCAGCTCGGCCGGGGACGTGACGCGGGAGAGCAGTGACATGGGTTCACCTCACGACTCGGAGCGGTGCGGTGGTGCCTCCACCCGGCCCGGGCGCGGGCCGGCCTGGCTGCGGGGGCGGAGCCGGCCCCGGGCGCGGGGCCCGGGACCGGGGTGCCGACCCGGAGGTCGGCTCCCCGCTCAGCGGCCCTTGTTGCCGTTGACGGTCTCGGTGATGGCGCGCAGCGACTGCTGCAGCGAGCCCATCGTCGCGAGGACGGCGGTCGGCTCGTAGCCGCAGTGGGCCATGCAGTTCTCGCAGCGCGGGTCCTTGCCGCGGCCGTACTTGCTCCAGTCGGTCTTCTCGACCAGCTCGCGGTAGGTCGGCACGTAGCCGTCGGCCATCAGGTAGCAGGGCCGCTGCCAGCCGAACAGCGAGTAGTTGGGGATGCCCCAGGGGGTGCACTCGAAGTCGGCCTTGCCCTCCAGGAAGTCCAGGAAGAGCGGGCTGTGGTTGAGGCGCCAGCGCTTGCGGTTGCCGTCGGCGAAGGCCGCGCGGAAGAGCGCCCTGGTCTGCTCGACGCCGAGGAAGTGCTCCTGGTCGGGGGCCTTCTCGTAGGCGTAGGCGGGCGAGATCATCATCTCGTCCACCTTGAGCTCGTCGTTGAGGTAGTCCAGCACCTCGATGACGGTCTGCGGGGTGTCGGTGTTGAAGAAGGTGCTGTTGGTGGTGACCCGGAAGCCGCGCCGCTTGGCCTCCTTGATCGCGGCCACGGCCTCGTCGAAGGTGCCCTCCTTGGCCACCGACTCGTCGTGCCGCTCGCGCATGCCGTCGATGTGCACCGCGAAGGTGAAGTACGGCGAGGGCGTGAACTTGTCCATCTTCTTGCGCATCAGCAGCGCGTTGGTGCAGAGGAACACGTACTTGCGGCGCTCGACCAGCTGCCGGACGATCTCGTCGATCTGCGGGTGCATCAGCGGCTCGCCGCCGGCGATCGAGACCATCGGGGCACCCGACTCCAGGACCGCGCCGACCGCCTGGGCGACGGGCATCCGCTGCTTCAGGACGCCCGCCGGGTGCTGGATCTTGCCGCAGCCCTCACAGGCGAGGTTGCAGGCGAAGAGCGGTTCCAGCTCCACGATCAGCGGGAACTTGTCCCGGCGCTTGAGCAGCTTCTGCTGCATGAGGTAGGTGCCGACCCGCACGGTCTGGCGCAACGGCATGGCCATGGCTAGCTCGCCTCCTGGGGGAGCGTCGAGGATGTGGGGTGGTTCAGGTCTACGGAGCCGGGCGCGCGCTCCTGCCGGTACCAGTCGACGAGGGCGGGTACCGTCGCCCGCAGGGTCCGCCAGGCGCGCACCCCGGCCGGGAGGGTGCCGGGCCGCAGCAGCTCGTGCTCGGGCGTGTCCACCACCACCCGCAGGACGGCCGCCGGCAGCACGGGCCGGACCTCGCGCAGCGCGGCCAGGACGGCGGCGGCCTCCATGTCGACGGCGAGCGCGCCCTGGAGGTGCAGCGCCCGCCGTTCGATGCCGCGCACCACGTGGTCGGCGGTGTGGTGCACGCCGGTGTGCACGGTCAGGCCGCGCTCCTTCAGCGCCCGGGTGAGCTCCGCGCCGGAGTCGAGCGGGTACAGGTGGCCCTCGGCGTCGCGCACGCCGTCGGCGGCGACCACGTCGCCGGGCAGGACGCCCGGGCCGAGCGCGGCGCCGAAGCCGGCCACCACCACGGCGCCGTAGCCGCTGGGCGCGGAGCCGAGCAGGCGCCGGACGGCCAGCCCGGCACGGCGCCGGCCGACCCCGGTGCGCACCAGCACCGGGGACCCTCCGGTCGCACCGCGCCAGTCTCCGCCGCGCAGGGCCCAGACCTCGGGGCCCAGGGCGCAGAGCACCAGCAGGGGCGCGGTGGTCACCGCGCCGTCCCGATCGCCGGGGTTCCGTCGGCCCGGATCGTGCCCGGGGCGCCGTTGAGGTAGCGGCCGAGCGCGGTGACCGGGAAGACCAGCCGGTACAGGTGGTAGTTGATGGAGAAGTCCCACGGGAAGCCGGTGCCGGTGAACTGCGGCTCGTCCCAGGTGCCCTCGGGCAGCTGGGTGCGCACCAGCCACTCCGCGCCGCGCTCCACCGCCGGGTTGGCCCGGTCCTTGGGCCCCTCGCCGGCCGCGAGCAGCGCCATCAGCGCCCACGCGGTCTGCGAGGCGGTGGAGTCGCCGCGCCCGGCCCAGCGCGCCGGGTCGTCGTAGGAGCGCATGTCCTCGCCCCAGCCGCCGTCGGCGTTCTGCCGGTCCTCCAGCCAGCGCACCGCCCGGCGGATCGCCGGGTGCTCGTCGGGGACGCCGGCCGCCACCAGGGCGGGCAGCACCGAGCCGGTGCCGTAGATGTAGTTGGTGCCCCAGCGGCCGAACCAGGAGCCGTCCGCCTCCTGGTTGCGCAGCAGCCACTCGATGCCGCGCCTGGTCCGGGGGTCGCGGGAGCGGCCGGTCTCGGCGAGCATCTCCACCACGTGCGCGGTGACGTCGGCGGACGGCGGGTCGACCACCTCGCCGAAGTCGCAGAACGGCAGCTTGTTGGGCAGCGTGCTGGTGTTGTCCACGTCGAAGGCGCCCCAGGCGCCGTTCTTGGACTGCATGCCGAGGTTCCACAGCACGCCCCGGTCCACCGCGCCGTCGACCTTGGCCGGGTCGGGGTGGGCGACCCGGCGCAGCGCGAGCACCACCTCGGCGGTGTCGTCGATGTCGGGGTAGGTGTCGTTCTCGAACTCGAAGGCCCAGCCGCCGGGGGCGAGCCCGGGCCGCTTCACGGTCCAGTCGCCGGGCTTGCGGATCTCCTCGCCGAGCATCCAGTCGACGGCGGAGACCAGCGCCGGGTGGTCGGCCGGCACCCCGGCGTCGACCAGGGCGATGGTGGCCAGGCAGGTGTCCCAGACCGGGGACTGGCAGGCCTCCAGCCAGCGCTTGCCGTCCTCGGTGTGCACGGTGAAGCGGTCGAAGGAGGAGAGTCCGGCCTTCATCACCGGGTGCTCCAGCTCGTAGCCCTCCAGGTGCAGGGCGATCAGCGAGTAGACGGCGGGGGGCTGGATGCCGCCCCAGCAGCCGTCGGCCTCCTGGCGTTCGACGATCCAGCGGCAGGCCTGCGAGAGGGCCAGTCGGCGCAGCGGGCGGAAGGCCCGGCGGTGGTAGGCGTGCAGCGCCTTGTCGAGGCGTTCGAACAGGCCGTCCCAGGTGGTGGCGGGGGCGAGCGGCCGGTGGGGGTACGGGTCGTTCGGGTCGGTGTGCAGCTCGGTGAGCGGGAAGGGCGCCGGACGGACCGGGCGGTGGGAGGAGACGACCGTCAGCGGGACGATGGTCTGGCGGGCCCAGCAGCCGAAGGCGTAGATGTTCAGCGGCAGCCACCTGGGCAGGAAGATGATCTCGGGCGGCATCTCGGGCAGCCGTTCCCAGGGCCACCAGCCGAACAGGGCGAGCCAGATCCGGGTGAACACCCGGGCGGCCGCGATGCCCCCGGCGGAGCGGACGTAGCGCGCGGCGGCCAGCATGTGCGGGGCTTCCGGGTCGTCCCCGGCCAGCTTGAGGGCGACGTACGCCTCGACGGTGGTGGACAGCTCGGGCGGCCCGCCGTGGAAGGTGGACCAGGTGCCGTCCTCGCGCTGCTGGGAGCGGATCCATTCAGCGGTGGCGCGGGTCTGCTCCTCGGTGCGGATTCCCAGGAACTGGCGGAGCAGTAAGTCCTCGGCGTCCATGGTGACGTTGGTCTCCAGGTCGCCCTTCCACCAGCCCTCGGACGACTGCAGGGAGAGCAGGTGGGTGGTGGCGCGGGCCAGGGCCTCCCGCGCGTCGGCCGGTCCGTGGTCCGTCTCACCGGCCGGCCGCGGCTGGTCGGTGTCCTCGGGCTGCCACCGCCCCGTGCCCAGCAGGGCCGGGGGGCGGTCGCCCACCGCGACCGGCTCGGAATCGTACTCAGGGTCGAGCCGGCCGTCCGCGGTTGCTGTCAACGTAACGTCACCTCTCTCGTACCACCACGAATTCGGCGAGTGCGACGAAGTGCTCCCGCACCTCGTCGGTCATGGGCACCTCGTCCAGGGCGGCGAGGGCAGTCGTGTGCTGGCGGCGGGCCTCCTCCCGGGTCCAGGCGCGGCCGCCGGCGTCCTCGATCAGCGCGGCGCGGGCGGCGAGCTCGGGCTCGCTCTCCTCCCCGCGTCCCTTCGGGTCGGCCAGCTCTTCGGCGAGCCGGCGCGAGGCCGCTCCGCCCTCGGCCAGGGCGGCGGCGACCGGAAGGGACTTCTTGCGCTGGCGCAGGTCCCCCCAGTGCGGCTTGCCGGTGACCTCGGTGGCGCCCCAGATGCCGAGCAGGTCGTCCACCGCCTGGAAGGCGAGGCCCAGGTGGTGGCCGTAGCGCTGGAGCGAGTCGGAGACCTTGTCGTCGGCGCCGGCCAGGACCGCGCCGATCGCCGAGGCGGCGGCCAGCAGTGCCGCCGTCTTGCCGCCCTCCATCTCCAGGCACTCGGCGACCGTGACGCTGTCGCGCTGTTCGAAGGCGACGTCCATGGCCTGGCCGTCGATCAGCCGGCGGGTCGCCGTGGTGAGCAGCCGGACGGCGCGCGCGGCGTCGGTGGCGCTCGCCCCGCCGGTCACGGCGGCGTCGAGCAGCACCTCGGTGCCGAGCGTCGCCAGGGCGTCGCCGACCAGGATCGCCTGGGCCGGCCCGAAGACCGTCCAGGCGGTGGCCCGGTGCCGTCGGGTCTCGTCACCGTCCATCAGATCATCATGGAGGAGGGAGAAGTTGTGCACCAGTTCAACCGCGACCCCACCGGGCACGCCGACCTCGGCCGCCGCGCCGGTGGCCCGGGCGGACAGCAGCGCCAGCGCCGGGCGCACGGCCTTGCCGCCGTCCCCCGTCACCGGGGTGCCGTCCCGGTCGATCCAGCCGAAGTGGTAGGCGGCGACGGTGTCCATGGGTGCGGCCAGTCGGGCGACGGCGGCCCGTAGCGGCGGGGTGCAGAGCGTACGGCTGCGGGCGAGCAGCTCCGGCACCGAGACCGGTTCGGCGTGCGCCGTGCCTCCGACGGCGTAGCCGGTGCGTGACTCCACGTGCGTTCCCTCTTCCTCGTGGTGCCGGGCCGCACGGGGCGGCCGGGCGCTGTCGGTGCGGCTGGTGTCGAATCGAGTGCCGGTGCCGGTGGTTCCAGCAGCGCCGGTGGTGCCGGTACGGCCGGCCGGGCCGCTCCCGGTGGATGCGCCGGTGCGCTCGACGGTACGCCCGTCGGCTCTGGCGGGCTCTCCGGCGGCGGGGCCCGCCGTCACCTGGGCCACCTCCCGTCGCCGCGGTCCACCGGCGTCCGGGCGCCGGCCGCGGCGAGCGCGGCGTCGGCCGCGGCGTGGCCGCTGCGCACGGCGCCCTCCATGGTCGCGGGCCAGCCGGTGGCCGTCCACGAGCCGGCCAGCAGCAGGCCGGGGACCTCGGTGCGGGCCGAGGGGCGCAGTGCCCCGTTGCCCGGCGCCGGGTCGAAGGTCGCGGTGCGCTCCCGGGTGACGAAGAAGTCCAGCACCTCGGCCTGGGCCGCGGCCGGCAGCAGCCGGCCCAGCTCGGGCAGGTAGCGGCCGCGCAGCTCGGCCACCGGCAGGTCGATCTCGTCCTGCGCGGCGGACTGCGACAGCGCCAGGTACTGGGCGCCCGGGTGGGCCCGGCCCGTCGGGGTGGCGGCCAGGCCGGAGTGCGCGGTGCGGTCGAAGACCCACTGCACCGGGGAGCCGAGCGCGGCGAAGAACGGCCGGCGCAGCACCTTGCGGTCGTAGACCACGTGCACGTTGAGGATCGGGGCGGTGCCGAAGCCGGCCAGCCGCTCCTGCCCGGGGACCGCGTTCGGCGGCAGCAGCGCGGCCGCGCTGTCCTGGGCGCCGGCCAGCACGACGGTGTCGGCGGTGAGCAGCTCCCCGCCCTCCAGCCGGACGGCGTGCTGCGGCGCGGCCGGCTTCAGCTCGGCCACCCGGGACCGCAGCAGCACCCGGACGCCGGCCCGCTCCAGCTCGGTGAGCGCCCGGTCGTGGTGGATCACGCCGAGCGGGACGGCGGCGGTGCCGATGTCCGAGGCGCCCGGGTCGGAGAGCAGACCGGTCTTGAACACCATCCCGGCGAGCGCCAGCGAGACCTGGTCGGCCCGGGCGTTCAGGGTGGCGACGCCGACCAGGTCCCACAGGGCGGCCTGGGTGGCGGCGTTCTGCCCGTTGCGGCGCAGCCAGTCGCCGAAGGAGACCTCGTCCAGGGCCGGGTCCGCGAGGTCCAGGCCCCGCAGGGCGAGCGCGCCGCGGACCACCCGGGCGCGGTCGGCCGGGGACAGGTGCGGGTAGCGGGCCAGGCTGCCGGCCAGGTGCAGCGGGACGGGCAGGCCGGCCCGGCGCAGCCGGCCCAGGGTGCGCACCGGGGCCGCCGGCGGCCCGGTGACGGAGAGCACCGGGATGTCGAGGCGGTCCTGGAGGTGGACCAGCCGGGAGGCGCCGAGGCGCTCCAGCAGGCCGCGGTAGGCGGTGCAGCAGCGCAGGTAGACGTGCTGGCCGTTGTCGACGGTGAGCTCGCCGCGCTGGAAGGAGAAGGCCAGGCCGCCGAGCCGGGGCCGCCCCTCCGCGAGGGTGACCCGGTGGCCCGCCTCGGCGAGGCGCAGCGCGGCGGTGATCCCGGCGAGGCCGCCGCCGACCACGACGGCGGCCGGGCGCGCGGCATCGGCTCGCCCGGTCATCGGCCCTCCCCCTCGCGGTCGGTGGACCGCCCGGGGGCGGTCCCTGAAGAAGATCCTCGTTTGTTCAACACGGAACTACCCGCACGTGATTCCCAGCTGACACAGCGTGACAGAACTGTTGCGAGAATCAAGAACGCCCCCCGGCGAGCCCGGAAAGCGCCACGTACGCCTTCTCCCAGCCCGGCAGCGAGACCCGGCCGCGCAGGACCGACTCCGGTTCGGCGGCGATCCGGCCGAGCAGCCGGTGGTAGATCCCGGCCATCGCGGCGGTGCAGGCGCGGCTGCGGCGGTCGAGCATCGGCAGCAGCCGCAGGCCCTCCTCGAAGGCGGCCTGGGCACGGGCGGCCTCGAAGGCCACCAGGCCGGTGAAGTCCGCGCCGACCGGCGGCTCGGGCAGGGCGAAGCCCTGCTCGCAGCCGAACCGGACCAGGTCCTCGGCGGGCAGGTAGGTGCGGCCGGTCAGGGCGTCCTCGCGCAGGTCGCGCAGGATGTTGGTGAGCTGCAGCGCCAGGCCCAGGGTGTCCGCGTAGCGCGCCCCGAGCTCCGGGTCGTCGCAGCCGTAGACGCCCAGCGAGAGCCGGCCGATCGCGCCGGCCACGCAGCGGCAGTAGACCTTCAGCTCGTCGTACGTCTGGTACTCGGCGCCCTTGAGGTCCATCTCGACGCCGTCGATCAGCTCGTCGAAACCGCCGAGCGGGATCGGGAAGCGCCGGGCCGCGTCGGCCAGGGCGACCTTGATCGGGTCGGTGTCGTCGTCGGCGACCACCCCGGAGCGGACCTCGTCCACCAGCTCCCGGGTGCGCACCAGCGCCTCGGCCTTGCGGTCGTCCGGGAGGTCGCCGTCGCCGATGTCGTCCACCCGGCGGGCCAGGGCGTACAGGGCCGACATGGCCAACCGCTTGGGTTCTGGCAGCAACCGGATGCCGTAGCTGAAGTTGCGCGCCTGCAGTCCGGTGACTGCCTCGCAGTACCGGTACGCCGCCATGACCTGGGCCGACGCCAGTGGTGATGCCGCCACGCGGGCGTTCACCTTCCCTTCGCGAAGATGGCCGCCGCCTTCGCTGCGAGGCGGCGCTTGTCCGGCTTCGCCTGCTGGGCGAGCACGTCGTACCCGGCGTCCTCGACGGCCGCCAGGGCCGCATAGCCGCCTGCGGTGAATCCCGCCAGGAGCAGTCGAAGCCTCCCCCGAACCGTACCTACCAATGGTGCGCCGCGGTCGAGCAGGGTGCGGGCCCGCTCGACCTCGAAGGCGATCAGCTCGCGCACCGCGCCGTCGGCGGAGGGCGCGGCCAGGTCGGCCTCGGTGACGCCGAAGCGGGCCAGGTCCTCCGCGGGCAGGTAGATCCGGCCGTGGGCCAGGTCCTCGGCCACGTCCTGGATGTGCTCGACCACCTGGAGGCCGCTGCAGACGGCGTCGGAGAGTTCGGTCCGCTCGGGGGTGGAGACGCCCGCGATGGCCAGCACGAGGCGGCCGACCGGGTCGGCGGAGAGGGTGCAGTAGCCGATCAGGTCGTCGAAGGTGGCGTAGCGGGAGGTGGTCTGGTCCACCCGGTTGGCCTCGATCAGACGGCGGAACGGTTCGGGGGTGAGGCCGTGCCGGTCGACCAGCGGGACGAGCGCGCTCATCAGCGGGTGGCGGGGGCGGTCCGCGCCGGCCGCTCCGGAGCCGCCGGCGGTGCGCAGGGCCGTCTCGAAGACCCGGTCGAGGTCCTGCTCCAGTCCGTCGAGCAGGGCGAGCCGGAAGGCGGTCTCCTGCGGAGCCGGCGGGCCGGACTGGTCCGAAGGGGTGGCGGGGGGCGTCTGCTCGACCCCGAGCAGCCGGGCGGTGGCGGCCGGGTCGGCCAGGTCGCCGTCGCCGGCGTCGTCGACCAGGCGGGCGAAGCCGTACACCGCCATCAGGTCGTCGCGCCAGGCCGCGGGCAGGAAGAACGGGGCGACGGGGAAGTTCTCCGCGCCCGCCTTGTCCAGGGTCTGTCCTGCGGAACCGTTCACCGGCGTATCTCTGGGCTGGGCCGAAGCCGACACTGCTGTCACTCCCCCGTTCTACACCGCTTGGCACGACCGGTCCGACTCGGACACGCGTCCGAGCGCGGGCGTCACGCACGGCACACCGCCCCCGCGACCACCAGGCTGACACGCCCGGGCGCGCCGGAGAAGAGCGCCCCGCCGGGGCACCGGGCGCTCGCCTCCGCGCCGGGCGGCGGGAAAGGCGCGGGGCCGGCTCCGGAAGCTCCGGAACCGGCCCCGCGGGAGTGTGACGGGGACTACGGTCGCTCGCCGCGCTCGTAGCGGCTCACGACCTCCTCGGTGGGTCCGTCCATGACCAGCTCGCCGGCCTCGATCCATATGGTCCGCTCGCAGACCTCGCGGATCGAGTTGTTGTCGTGGCTGACCAGGAAGACCGTACCGGCGGACTTGCGCAGCTCGTCGATCCGCCGCTTGCTGCGCTGCTGGAAGGCCTGGTCGCCGGTGGCGAGGGCCTCGTCGATCAGCAGCACGTCGTGGGTCTTCGCGGCCGCGATCGAGAAGCGCAGCCGGGCGCCCATGCCGGAGGAGTAGGTGCGCATCGGCAGGGAGATGAAGTCGCCCTTGTCGTTGATGCCGGAGAACTCGACGATGTCCTGGTAGCGGGCCCTCACCTGGGCCGGGGTCATGCCCATGGCCAGGCAGCCGAGGACGACGTTGCGCTCACCGGTGAGCTCGTTCATCAGCGCGGCGTTGACGCCCAGCAGCGAGGGCTGGCCGTTGGTGTAGATGCCGCCCTTCTCGGTCGGCAGCAGGCCGGCGATGGCGGCCAGCATGGTCGACTTGCCGGAGCCGTTGGAGCCGATCAGGCCGATCGCCTCGCCCTTGTACGCGGTGAAGCTGATGCCCTTGACCGCGTGCACCTCGCGCACGCCGGAGGCGCGCTTGCGGCTGATGATGCGGCTCAGCGCCGAGGTGGCGCTGCCCTTGCCGGAGCCGGCGCCGTGCACCTTGTAGACGATGTGCACGTCGTCGACGACGACGGTGGGCTCGCGGGCGACGTCCGCGTCCGTGACGGTGTCGTTGTTGCTCAGGTCGATGTCAGCCACGGCCGTACTCCTCCTCGGCCTTCCAGAAGAAGACGTATCCGACGACGAACATGCCCACGCCCCAGGCCAGGCCGTACGCCCACTGGTGCGGCGGGAGGGTCTGGTGCACCGGCTGGTGCGGGTTGTAGATGACCGGCGCGAAGGCGTGCCGCAGCAGGTCCATGTAGATCGACGCCGGGTTGAGCGACATCAGCGTCTGGATGTAGTGCGGCCAGTGCGTGATCTTGTCCTGGATGCTGAACATCACACCGGACAGGAACATCCAGGCGCGCATCACGAACGGGATCAGCTGGGAGATGTCGCTGGTCCGGGAGCCGAGCCGGGCCATCACCAGGGAGATGCCGGTGTTGAAGAGCGTCTGCAGGAGCAGCGCCGGGATGATCAGCAGCCAGGTCCGGCCCGGGGTGATGCCGGCGGCGAGCACGGTGACGACCAGGACGACCATCGAGATCAGCAGCTGCTGGAGCTGGATCACGGTGAAGGCGATCGGGAGGCTGGCCCGGGGGAAGTGCAGCGCCCGGATCAGCCCGAGGTTGTCGGAGATCGCCCGGGTGCCGGCCTGCACCGCGTTCTGGGTGAACTGGAAGACGAAGACGCCGATGCACAGCCAGGCGATGTAGGTGTTGTCCGGGAAGCCCTGCTTGCTCGCCAGGATCACGCCGAAGACCAGGTAGAACACCGCGCAGTTGAGCAGCGGGGTCACCACCTGCCACAGCTGGCCGAGCTTGGCGTTGGTGTACTGGGCCACCAGGCGGGCGGTGGCGAAGGCCCAGATGAAGTGGCGCCGGGCCCAGAGCTGCTTGGAGTAGGCGAACAGGCCGGGACGGGCGCCGCTCACCGCCAGACCGTACTTGTCCGCAAGCTGCTTGGGGGTCAGGCCCGCGTCCGCCCCCCTGGGGGCCGAGAGGCTGACGGGTTCACTCACTGTCGACACATTCGTCCTTCACGCGGGATCGGTCGGGGCGGCCGGTCGGCGGGGTCCGCCGGTCGTGCGCCGATGGGGATCCACTGGGATCTCGGGGGAGCCGGCCGGTGTGTGGGCACCGGCCGCAGCGATCGATCATCCGATGCGGATGCCATCAGATGTGATCAGATGATCGGAGGTCGGCCCAGCCTGGTCAGTCGCCAGACGGTACGCCACCGCATGGGCCGCCGCGCACCGCAGGGTTCGCGCCAGCCCGCCCGGAACCCGCCCCACCAGGCCTTCAGCGCCTCCGGGGAGGGGCGGCGGGCCAGGGTCAGCAGGAACCAGGTTCCCAGATAGAGAGGCACCAACAGGGCCGGAAGGTTCCGCCTCGCGAGCCAGACCCGGTTGCGGGCCACGTTGTGGAAGTAGCTCGCGTGGCGGGCGGGCGAGGTCGTGGGGTGGTGCAGCACCACGTCCGCCCGGTAGTCGATGGCCCAGCCGGCGTCCAGCGCGCGCCACGCGAGGTCGGTCTCCTCGTGGGCGTAGAAGAACTCGGCGGGCAGCTGCCCGGCCTGCTCGAACACCTTGCAGCGCACCGCGCTCGCGCCGCCCAGGAAGGTCGTCACCCGGGACGAGCGCAGCGGGTCGCTGGCGCGCAGCCGGGGGACGTGCCGGCGCTGGGTGACACCGGTGTCCGGGTCGGCGATCCGGAAGGAGACGATGCCCAGCTCCGGGTCGGCGGTGAAGGCCTCGCGCAGCAGGCGGGCCGAGTCGGTGCGCGGCAGGTTCCCGTCGTCGTCCAGGAAGAGGACGGCGTCGACCTCCGCGCCGTCCCGGCCGAACAGCTCGATGCCGACGTTGCGCCCGCCCGGGATGCCCAGGTTCTCCGGCAGCTCGACGGTGCGCACGCCCTCCGGCAGCGGGGGCAGCTCCACGCCCTGGCCGACCACGGCCAGCTCGACCGCCGGGCCCTCCTGGGCGCGGACGGCCTCGATCAGGGCGTTGAGCTCGGCGGGCCGGTTGCCCATGGTGATGATCACGGCGCCGAGGCGGAAGTCCTCCGCGGTGCCCGGCGCGCTCATCGCAGCCTGCTGGAGAGGACGATGCTCAGCAGGTGCAGCACGGTCTGGAGCATCGCGATCGCGGCCAGGACGACCACCGCGAGCCGGGTGAAGAGCAGTCCGCCGTGCACGGCGTCGGCGACGCCGGCGGCCAGGATGAGCAGTGAGGCCTCGACCGCGCCGACCAGGCGGTGGAACTTCAGGAAGGAGGCCGCCCGGCGGGCCTTGGCGACGGAGGCCGAACGCGGCACCGAGGCGCTGTCCTCGACGGCCGTCAGGCCGCTGCGGGCGCGGGCCACGTCCACCAGGTCGGTCTCGGACTTGATCAGGATCGCGCCGAGCGCGGCCAGGGTGCCGAGGAAGGCCCACTCCCAGTGCGACCCGGTGCCCTCGCGGTGCAGCAGGTCGGTGGCGCGCAGGCCGAGGCCGGTCAGCAGCGCCGCCTCGGACATGTAGTGGCCGACCCGGTCCAGGTAGACGCCGGTGAGCGAGGTCTGCCGCCGCCAGCGGGCCACCTCGCCGTCCACGCAGTCCAGCAGCAGGTAGACCTGGATCAGCAGGGCGCCCAGGACGGCGCCCGCGATGCCCGGCAGGACCAGCGCGGCACCGGCCAGGATGCCGGTGACCATCATCAGGTACGTCAGACCGTTGGGCGTGATCGCCGTCACGGTGGAGAGCACCCGGGTGATCCGCAGCGAGATCTTCCGCATGTACAGGCGACCGGCCCAGTGCTCGGCACTGCGGCGCTGGAGCATGCCCTCCGGGTGGATCACCGCGCGCAGTTCCTCGATCGAGGGCCTGCGGGTCAGGTCCACCGGGGGCCGTTCGGCGCCCGCGGTGGAGGGGTCAGCTGTTGACGGCTTGGACATAGTCGGCGTACGCGTCCCTGATTGCGGAAGGGGAGAGGTCGAGGTGTTCGAGGATGGTGAAGCGCCCCGGTCGGGTGTTCGGAGCGTAGTGCACCGCTTCGGTGAACTCCGCCTCGGTGAAGCCGATCTGAGCCGCGGTCACCGGCAGTCCGTGGCTCGCCAGGCGCTCCACGATCAGACCGGTCAGCTCGCGCTCGCCCCGCAGGAAGCTGGCGAAGGCGGCGCCGAGGCCGACCTGCTCGCCGTGCTGGGCGGACCGCTTGGGATACAGCACGTCCAGGGCATGCGAGATCTCGTGGCAGGCACCCGACGAGGGCCGGGTGCTGCCCGCGATGTTCATCGCGATGCCGGACAGTACCAGGGCCTCGGCGAGCGCCGTCAGGAGGTCCTGGTCCTGGGTGCTCCCCGGGTGCCGCAGCAGGTTCTCGCCCGCCGAGCGGGCCATCGCCACGGCCAGACCGTCCACCGGCTCGCCGGTCACCGCGTGCGACAGCTCCCAGTCCGCGCACGCGGAGATGTTGGAGACGACGTCGCCCACACCGGCCGCCACGAAGCGCTGCGGGGCCTGTCGGATGACGTCCAGGTCGACCACGATGCCGATCGGGCTGGGCACCCCGTAGGAGCCGCGGCCGGCGTCGTTGTCCAGGGTGGAGACCGGCGAGCAGATGCCGTCGTGGGCCAGGTTGGTGGCGACCGCGACCAGCGGCAGGCCGACCCGGGCCGCGGCGTACTTGGCGGCGTCGATGATCTTGCCGCCGCCGAGGCCGACCATCGCGTCGTAGTGGCCGCCGCGCATCGCCTCGGCCAGCCGCACCGCGCTGTCCAGGCTGCCGTCGTCCACGTTGTACCAGTCGGCGCCGGGCAGGGCCGGCTCCAGGCGGCGGCGCATGGCCGAGCCGGAGCCGTTGCTGATCGCGACCGCGATCCGGCCCGAGGCCGACAGCCGCTGGTCCGCGAGGATGCCGCCGAGCGCGTCCAGCGCGCCCGGGCGGATCTCGACGAACAGCGGCGACGGGACCAGTCGGGTCAGTACCGGCACGCGATCTCCCGCGCCTTCGCCAGGTCGTCGTGGTTGTCGACCTCGACCCAGGAGACCTCGCCGATCGGCTGGACGTCGATCCGCAGGCCGCGGTTCACCATCTCCTGGTAGCCGTCCTCGTAGTACAGCTGCGGGTCGCGCTCGTAGGTGGCGCGCAGCGCGTCGGTCAGGTCGGCGGCGGCGGACGGGTTGATCACCGTGAGGCCGATGTACTCGCCGCTCGCCTCGGCCGGCTCCATCAGCTTGGTGATCCGGCGCATGCCGGTGGCCGGGTCGACGACGACCTTCATCTCCTCGTCGGCGAGCTTCTTCACCGTGTCGAGGGCGAGCAGGATGCCGGGGGCGGCGCCGGCGTCGGTCAGGCGCCGGTTGCCCTCCAGCATGGTGCGCTGGACGGAGGCCGGGTGGACGGTGTCGCCGTTGGCGAGCAGCAGGCCCTCGGCGAACAGGTCGCGGGCGCACCAGAGCGAGTAGGCGTTGTTCCACTCCTCGGCCTTGTCGTTCTCGACGAGGTGGAGCTTGACGCCGTACTTGCTCTCCAGGGCGTCCTTGCGGTCGTACACCGCCTCCTTGCGGTAGCCGACGACGATCGCGGCATCGCGCAGACCGACCTCGGCGAAGTTGCCGAGCGTGAGGTCCAGGACGGTCCGTTCCCCGTCGACCGGCACCAGCGCCTTGGGCAGGGTGTCGGTGTACGGGCGCAGCCGGCGGCCGGCGCCGGCTGCCAGAACGAGGCCGATCATGCGGGTCTCCTGATCCGTCGTGCTGTGCGCGGGGCCGTGCCGGGGGCGGCGGCGCCACCGGGACCCCCGGTCCGGTGTTCGACCGGGCCAGGCGGCGGCGCGCCGGTGCCGGCACAGATCCGGGCACCGTGTCGTATGTGATGGTAGGCGACCGGGGCCACCGGCCAGAACGCGCCCGCCCGGCCCGGGGGCGGCGGCCGGGCGGCGGACGGGCGGCCGCCGAGGGCCCGTCGAACGGCCGTCGGGCCCCCTGGGGGCCGCACCGGATCCGCCCGAACGCCGCCGGGGGAACGCCATGAGGAGGCGCCGGACCGGTCGAACGGGCTCCGAACGCACGCCGAACGGTTCTGCGAATTCTGTGACTCTTACGAGGGCATCCCGGACCCTTCTCTGGACGGTTTCCGACTCCTCCGGGTCATGATCCGCCCGGTTGTGCGTGGGACCCCTGCCGACCGCCACCCATACGGCAGACTGGATGCCGACGCCGGCGCCGGTGCCCCCGCTGTGTCCGCCGCACTCCGCCCGGTGTGTCGGAGACACCCGATGCTCCCGTTGCTCCCGCTCCCGAAAGAGGCCCCATGCCCCAGAGTCTTCCGACCGATCCCACGCACTTCGCGGCCGAGATCGACACCGGTCTCGACGTGGAGACCGATGTGACGGTCGACCCCCGGGCCACCGGGTCCGCCCCCGTCGGAACCGAGATCCTGCTGGAACTGGTCGACGACGCGGGCGTCACGATCGGCACCGGCGAGAAGCTCTGGGCCCACCAGCAGCCGGGTCGGCTGCACCGGGCCTTCTCGGTCTTCCTGTTCGACCGCCAGGGCCGGCTGCTGCTCCAGCGCCGGGCCCTCGGCAAGTACCACTCCCCCGGCGTCTGGTCGAACACCTGCTGCGGCCACCCGTACCCGGACGAGCCGCCGTTCGTCGCCGCCGCCCGGCGCACCGCCGAGGAGCTGGGTGTCGCACCGGCGCTGCTGTGCGAGGCGGGCACCGTCCGCTACGACCTGCCGGACGAGGCGTCCGGGCTGATCGAGCGGGAGTGGAACCACCTGTTCGTGGGACTGGTCACCGCGCCGGTCGAGCCCGCCCCGGAGGAGGTGGACGACTTCGCCTTCGTGACCGCGCAGGAGCTGCGCGAGCTGCGGGCGGAGCGGCCGTTCTCGGTCTGGTTCGAGACGGTCTTCGAGGCCGCGCTGCCGGGCATCCGGGAGATCGCCGGGCGGGACTGGTAGTCCGCCCGCCCCGGCCGGTGGTCCGCCCGCCCCGGCCGGTGGTCCGGCCGTCCCGACCGGCGGTCCGGAGGTGTCGGCCGTCGGTCCGGCGTCCGGCCCGGCCGGTCAGTGGTCGGGCCCCGGGGGAACGGGCAGCGAGGCCCAGATGACCTTGCCGCCCTCCCCCGTGTCTTCGACGTCGCACACCCCACCGGCCTGCAGGGTGACGCTCTTCACCAGCAGCAGGCCGCGCCCGCCGGTGCGTCCGGTGTCGTTCTCCAGCGCCTTCGGCCGGTACGGGTCCCCGTCCTCGACCGATACCCGCACCCAGGCCCGGCGCAGCGACAGCTCGGTGACCACCTCGGGCGACAGCTCGGCGGCGTGCGTCACCGCGTTGCTCACCAGCTCCGAGACGATCAGCAACAGGTCGTCCACCAGCTCCTGGTAGCGCACCCCGGTCATGCCCTGGGCCAGCAGGCGGTCGCGCACCGCGTGCCGGGTGAGCGGCACCGAGGCCTCGGTGGCGGGCACCGGGAAGCGCCACACGCCCTCGGTGGGGCCCGCGGAGGCCGTGGCCCCGACCGGGCCCTCCCCCCGCCTGCCGCGTCTCGGTTCGGCCTTCGCCGCTCCGCTGATCTGCTCCACGTCCAGCCGCCCTTCGTCCGCGACCCGGGAATCAGGCGATCCGCTTCATGGCGCCCTCGGTCCACAGAGGCTAGGAGAGCCGTCGCGGCGGGTGCGGCACCGTCGACAAGTTGCCCGTGTCGGACCGCTTCCGGCCGCAACCGACCGCGGGCGGTGCGGGAGTCGACCGGTTCCTTCGCGGACCCCACCGGTTCGGGCCGGATTCGAGCGCGTTCACAGGCCGTACCAACCTGTGCGGGCGGTGCGCCGCGGCCCCGTGGCCCTGGAGCGGCCCGACCAGGATGTCGGTCGGCGCGGCCCCGAGGAAGCGCAGGTGAGAAGCACTCCAGAACCCTGGTAATGTTCTCTCTGTCGCCGAGGGGGCGAGGAAAAAGCCCCCGAAGCACACACCCAGTCCGGGTGGCGGAATGGCAGACGCGCTAGCTTGAGGTGCTAGTGCCCTTTATCGGGCGTGGGGGTTCAAGTCCCCCCTCGGACACAGCCGAAATTCCCCGTGGAGGCCGAAAGGCTTCCACGGGGAATTTCGTTTTTCGGGCCGCCCCTTTCCCCCGGGCCGGCCCCGGTCGCCGTCCCTGGCCACCGCCCTCCCTGGCGCTGTGGCGTCCGTCTCCTCGCCGGTCCGCATCGGCCCGGACGCCGGACACGAGATGGCAACAATCGGATGGTTTGAGCTTCCTCTGAGGTTTTCGCCCCTTTTTGGACCTTAGGCTGCTCTCCGTTTGTCCGAAATACCGACGCAAAATCGCAAAAACACCGACACCACCCGATGAACCACGAGCGAGAGGACCGATACGTTGAGTGAGCCCGAATCGTCGACGGCATCACACCAGAACTACCGCCGATCGCTCGGAACGATCAGCCTGACCGCGGTCGGGCTGGGGTCGATCATCGGCTCCGGGTGGCTGTTCGGTGCCGAGCGGGCCGCCAAGCTCGCCGGACCCGCCTCGATCCTCGCCTGGGTGATCGGTGCCGCGGTGGCGCTGACCATCGCGCTCACCTACAGCGAGCTGGGCTCGATGTTCCCCAAGGCCGGCGGCATGGTCCGGTACGGCCAGTACTCGCACGGCTCGCTGGCCGGCTACCTGGCGGCCTGGGCCAACTGGATCGCCATCGTCTCGGTCATCCCGGGTGAGGCCACCGCCTCCGTGCAGTACATGAGCTCCTGGCACTTCGGCTGGGCGCAGGGGTTGTACGACGGCAAGGAGCTGACCCTCAGCGGCGTGGCGCTGGCCAGCGTGCTGCTGCTCGTCTACTTCGCCCTCAACTGGTTCGCGATCACGCTGTTCGCCAAGACCAACACCGCGATCACCGTCTTCAAGGTCGTCGTCCCGACGGTGACCGCCGGTGCGCTGCTCTTCGCGCACTTCGACTCGGCGCACTTCACCGACCACGGCGGCTTCGCGCCGAACGGCTGGAGCTCGGTGTTCACCGCCGTCGCGGTCTCCGGCATCGTCTGGGCCTTCAACGGCTTCCAGTCCCCGCTGAACCTGGCCGGCGAGGCCAAGAACCCCGGCAAGTCGCTGCCGAAGGCCGTCATCGGCTCGATCCTGATCGCCCTGGTGATCTACGTCGCGCTCCAGATCGCCTTCCTCGGCGCCATCCCGGGCGGCGACCTGGCGAACGGCTGGAGCAACCTCTCCTACACCTCGCCGCTGGCCGACCTGGCCATCGCCTGGGGCCTCAACTGGCTCGCGATCACGCTCTACGCGGACGCCTTCATCTCCCCCTCCGGCACCGGCATGATCTACGCCGCCACCACCTCGCGCATGATCCACGGCGTGCAGGAGAACGGCCACCTGCCGAAGATCTTCGGCAGGGTCGACGCCAAGACCGGCATCCCGCGCCCGGCGCTGGTGCTCAACCTGGTGGTCGCGTTCATGTTCCTCGCGGTCTTCCGCGGCTGGGGCTCGCTGGCCGAGATCGTCTCGGTGGCCACCGTGATCTCGTACATCACCGGCCCGGTCGCCGTGATGGCGCTGCGCCGCCTGGCCCCCGAGCTGCCGCGGCCGGTCCGGCTGCGCGCCATGCCGGTGATCGCCCCGATCGCGATGATCTTCGGCTCGCTGGTGCTCTACTGGGCCCGCTGGCCGCTCACCGGCAAGGTCATCCTGCTGATGGCCGCCGGTCTGCCGATCTGGGCCTGGTACGAGCTGCGCAAGCCGTTCGCCGTGCTGAAGCCGCACCTGAAGGCGGGCGCCTGGATGGTCGCGTACCTGTTCGTGATGGCCGGCGTCTCCTGGGCGGGCAGCGCCGACTTCGGCGGGCACGGCTACCTGCCGGAGGGCTGGGACCTGCTGATCGTCGCCGCGATCGGGCTGGCGTTCTACTACTGGGGCGTCGCCAGCGCCTGGGCCAACCCCTCGCTGGCCGCGGTCCGCGAGGAGATGCTGGAGGCCGAGGGCGCCGAGGCGGCGGAGCCATCCCGGGTCTGATCCTCGTCACACGGTGAAGGGCCGGTCGGATTCCTCCGACCGGCCCTTCGGCGTCTCTCGCGGGAGTGTGCGTTCCGTCGCCGTGTGCGTGGAGCGCTCCGTTGGCGCGTGCGCGGTGCGCCTCGTTCCCGTCTGCGCGGTGCGCTTCGTTCCCGCGTGCGCGGTGCGCCTCGTTCCCGGTGTGCATCCATTCTGCCGTGGGCGGCACCCCCGGGTCACCGTCTTCGGGGATGATCTTCGTCGCGTTCTCCGCGCCTAGCGTGGTGGCGGGCGGTCCTCGGCAGGAGGGCCCGGCTACAGGGAGCGTCGTCGACGTGACGGAAGCACAGCGGTACGGTCAGGATCCGGCCCTCGCGCGGGAGCTGGTCGGGATGATGGCCGAGGACGGCGCGGCCGCCCGGCTGGCGAACAGCCCCGACCTGGCCGAGCAGGCGGCCTGGCGGCGGCTGACCGCCCGGCACGGGGACCGGCTCGCGGAGATCATGGCGGCGCACGGCTGGCCGACCGAGCGCGCCGTCGGCCCCGAGGCCGCCCGGGCGGCGTGGCTGGTGGCGCAGCACGCGGACCGGCAGCTCGACGTCCAGCGGCGGGCGGCGGCACTGATGGGCGAGGCCGCCGCCCGGGGTGAGGCGAGCGCCCGCGACCTGGCCTTCCTCCAGGACCGGCTGGCGGTCAACGAGGGCCGGGAGCAGCGCTACGGGACGCAGATCGGCGCGGTGGCGGACGGCCGTCCGGTGCCGTGGCCGTGCGAGGAGCCGGAGCGGCTGGACGAGCGGCGCGCGGAGGTGGGCATCGAGCCGTTCGACGAGTACACCGCGCGGTTCGCTCCGAAGTAACCGTCAGGTCCGCCGGTCGGGATTGACTCTTGCGCGCGGCCGCCCGGGCCGCATTGACTGACCTTCGGCTAGCGCTGCTAGTTGAAGGGCGGACGAGAGGACGATCGGTGCGGCAGTACGCGGAGTACAGCGACCAGTACATCGACGGCGAGTGGCGGCCCTCCGGGGACGCCGGGTCGATCACCGTACTGAACCCGGCGACCGAACAGGTGCTGGCCACCGTGCCGGCCGGCGGCACGACCGACGTCGACACGGCGGTGACGGCGGCCCGCCGGGCGGCCCGCGCCTGGGGCACGACCACCCCCGAGGAGCGGCTGGCGCTGCTGACCCGGCTGCGGGACGGGATCGCCGCCGCGCAGAACGAGATCACCGAGACGGTCGTCGCCGAGCTGGGCTCCCCGGTCGGCTTCGCTGGCGCCGTGCACGCCGGGCTGCCGCTCGCCGTGGCGACCTCCTACCTGACCCTCCTTGCCGAGCACCCCTTCGAGGAGCGGATCGGCAACTCGGTGGTGCACGCCGAGCCGGCCGGGGTGGTCGCGGCGATCACGCCGTGGAACTACCCGCTGCACCAGATCGTCGCCAAGACCGTCCCGGCCCTGGCGGCCGGCTGCCCGGTGGTCCTCAAGCCGGCCGAGGACACCCCGCTGGTGGCCCGGCTGTTCGCCCGGCTGGTGCACGCGGCCGGGTTCCCGGCGGGCGTCTTCAACCTGGTGACCGGCACCGGGGCGGTGGCGGGCGCGGCACTCGTCGGGCACCGGGACGTGGACCTGGTCTCGTTCACCGGTTCCACCGCCGTCGGCCGGCAGGTCGCCGAGACGGCCGGCCGGGGGCTGAAGCGGGTCTCCCTGGAGCTGGGCGGCAAGTCGGCCAACGTGGTGCTGCCCGGCGCCGACCTGGCCCGGGCGGTCAAGGCGAACGTCGCCAACGTCTTCGCCAACTCGGGCCAGACCTGCAACGCGCTGACCCGCCTGCTGGTGCACGAGGACCAGTACGAGGAGGCGGTCGCCCGGGCCGAGGAGGTCGCCGCCCGGTACCGGCCGGGCGACCCGACCGACCCGCAGACCCGGATCGGCCCGCTGGTCAACGCCAGGCAGCTGGCCCAGGTGCGCGGCTACATCGACGGCGCGCTGGCCGAGGGCGCCCGGCTGGTCGTCGGCGGCTCCGAGCCGGTCACCGAACCCGCCACCGGCTACTACGCCCGCCCGACCGTGCTCGCCGACGTGACCCCGGAGATGACGGTGGCCCAGGAGGAGGTCTTCGGCCCGGTCCTGGCGATCCTCCGCTACCGCGACGAGGACCACGCCGCCGAACTCGCCAACGGCACCCCGTACGGTCTGGCCGGCGGCGTCTGGGCCCGCGATACCGACACCGCCGCCGCCTTCGCCCGCCGCCTCGACACCGGCCAGGTGGACCTCAACGGCGGCCGTTTCAACCCGCTCGCGCCCTTCGGCGGCTACAAGAGCTCCGGCCTCGGCCGGGAGCTGGGCCGGCACGGGCTGGAGGAGTTCCTGCAGTACAAGTCCCTGCAGTACTAGCGGACCCGGTGCACGGGGCGGCGCGGGGCGGGGCCGACGAACGGCTGACGGCTGACGGCTGACAACTTTCAGCGAACAGATGACAGATGACAGATTTCGAAATCTGTCATCTGTTCGCCGTTCGCCGTCAGGCCAGGTCGACGCCCGGGTAGAGCGGGTACGGGGCGAGCAGGTCGGCGGCGCGCTTGGCGGTGGCGTCGCGGAGGGCGGCGTCCAGGGTGTACGCGGCCTTGGACGGGGAGCCCTTGGCCGTGGTGGCGGGGTCGGTGGCGCGCAGGACGGTGTGGATCAGGTCGGCGATCTCGTCCATCTCGGCGGTGCCGAGGCCGCGGGTGGTGAGGGCCGGGGTGCCGAGGCGGACGCCCGAGGTGTACCAGGCGCCGTTCGGGTCCTGCGGGACGGAGTTGCGGTTGGTGACGATGCCCGAGTCGAGCAGCGCCGCCTCGGCCTGGCGGCCGGTCAGGCCGTAGCCGGAGACGTCGGCGAGGACCAGGTGGTTGTCGGTGCCGCCGGTGACCAGCTTCCCGCCGCGGCGCAGCAGGCCCTCGGCGAGCGCCTGGGCGTTGGCGACGACGGCGCGGGCGTAGGCCTGGAACTCGGGGCGGCGGGCCTCGGCGAGGGCGACCGCCTTGGCGGCCATCACGTGGGAGAGCGGGCCGCCGAGCACCAGCGGGCAGCCGCGGTCGACGTGCTCGGCCAGTTCGGACTGGCACAGCACCATGCCGCCGCGCGGGCCGCGCAGGGACTTGTGGGTGGTCGTGGTGACGATGTGGGCGTGCGGGACCGGGTCGTGGTCGCCGGTCAGCACCTTGCCCGCGACCAGGCCGGCGAAGTGCGCCATGTCGACCATGAGGGTCGCGCCGACCTCGTCCGCGATCTCGCGCATCCGGCGGAAGTCCACCAGCCGCGGGTAGGCGGAGTAGCCGGCCACGATGATCAGCGGGCGGAACTCGCGGGCGGTCTCGCGCAGCGCGTCGTAGTCGATCAGGCCGGTGGCCGGGTCGGTGCCGTAGCTGCGCTGCTCGAACATCTTGCCCGAGATGTTGGGCCGGAAGCCGTGGGTGAGGTGGCCGCCGGTGTCCAGGGACATGCCGAGCATCCGCTGGTTGCCGAGCTCCTGGCGCAGCCGCGCCCAGTCCTCCTCGGTGAGGTCGTTGACGTTGCGCACCGCGGCGCGCTCCAGCGCCGGGCTCTCGACCCGCTGGGAGAGGACGGCCCAGAACGCGGTGAGGTTGGCGTCGATGCCGGAGTGCGGCTGGACGTAGGCGTGGTCGGCGCCGAACAGCTCGCGGGCGTGCTCGGCGGCGATGCCCTCGACGGTGTCGACGTTGCGGCAGCCCGCGTAGAAGCGGCGGCCGACGGTGCCCTCGGCGTACTTGTCGCTGAGCCAGTTGCCCATCGTGAGCAGGACGGCCGGGGAGGCGTAGTTCTCGCTGGCGATGAGCTTGAGCGAGCCGCGCTGGTCCGCCAGCTCCTGTCCGATCGCGGCGGCGATCCGCGGTTCGACGCCGGCGACCACGTCGAGGGCACTGCGGAAGGCGGTGTCGGCCGCGGCGGAGGCGGCGGTGTGGGGCTGCTGGGCCATGGCGGTCTCCTGGTGGGGATGCGGGGGCCCAGGCGCTCGGCAAGTTCACGTGAGGATTCACGGGGCCGCTTCCCGATGGTTGATTCCATCCCTACGCGCCAGTTGCGGCCCACCGGGATCGTACCAACACCGGAGGGACTGTGGCGGAGGTCTCAGAATGCGGAACGGGCAGTCCGTTTCGGCATGGTATGTCCGTTCTTTTGCAACGCGAGTGTTTCAGCGAAATGAAGCCGCCACATTTCCCGAAACAGTTCGAAAGGAATGACCCGAACGTCCGCCAAAGGTGATTTGCGGAACCTCGGACGCATCCGATCAAATGGCGCTCGAACGGCCGCCGGGAAACCCCCGGAGGCCGTACCGGAAATACACACCAGCGCACCCTCACCCATGGGGCGGCGGAGAATTCGGGGGTTACGCCTCATGGCAGTGGTCGACACCGTCCCAGGCACCGCGGCCGGGCCCGTGCCCGCCGCCGACCCCGGCCCGCTCCGCCGGATCCTGCGGGACCGGGTCGGCGCCTCCGCCCTGGCGGTGGTGGTGCTGTTCCTGCTGCTCGCCCTCGGCGCTCCGCTGGTCGCCGCGCTGTACGGGAAGAACCCGGTCGACCACTACGGCCAGAACGCTCCGGGCCTGCTCAGCGACAGCGGCCTGCCGATGCTGCCGAACGGCGGCATCTCCGGGGACTTCTGGTTCGGCCTGGAGCCCGGCCTCGGCCGGGACGTGTTCACCCAGCTGCTGTACGGCATCCGCACCTCGCTGCTGATCGCCTTCGCGGCCGCCGTGGTGACCACCACGCTGGGCGTGCTGGTCGGCGTCGCAGTCGGCTACCTCGGCGGGATCACCGACCGGTTGTTCGGATTCCTCGCCAATGTGCTGCTGGCCTTTCCCACGCTGCTCCTACTGCTCGCGCTCAGCCCGGTGATCCAGTCCCGGCTGGTCGACCCGGGCACCGCGGAACCGGAGTGGATGCAGTTCCTGGTGCTGATCCTGGTTTTCTCGGCGTTCGGCTGGATTCCGCTCGCGCTTTCCCTGCGGGCCACCGTCCGCTCGCTCCGGGAAAGGGATTTCGTGCAGTCCGCACGGGCCCAGGGCGCGAGCCGATTCCATGTCGTCGTCCACGAACTCCTGCCGAATGTGCGCTCGCAGCTGCTGGTGCACGCCACCATGGCGGTGCCGACCTTCGTCGCCTCCGAGGCCGCGCTGTCCTTCCTCGGCGTCGGCGTCACCGAGCCGGTCCCGGACTGGGGGCGGATGATCGCGCGCGGCTCCGAGGTCTTCCAGGCCGACCCCACCTACATGGTGTTCCCCGGCGTGGCGCTGCTGCTGTTCGTCATCGCCTTCAACCTGCTCGGCGACGCCGTCCGGGACGCGCTGGACCCACGCGCCGGCACCGCCCGCTGAGGCCCCTCGGCCCTCCCGAGGCCCCTTCTTCTCGCCGCTCCCAAGACCCTTCCCCCCTCCCCACCATCACCCGAGCCCGCCCCGGCACGACCGCCGGGGCAAGGAGAGATTCGCCATGCGCTGGACCAGACCGTCCCTCGCCGTCATCGCCACCGCCCTGCTGGCGACCTCCTGCTCGGCCGGCGCGGGCAGCACCACCGGCTCCGGCGGCGCCGGGGCCTCCGCCAAGGAGACCTCCCCGCTGACCGCCGTGCTCGGCAGCGAGCAGGAGAGCGCCGGCCCCGCCCCGGCCGCCCCGGGCGCCCGTGCGGGCGGCACCGTGAACGTGTACAACAGCGTCGAGTTCCGCCACCTCGACCCGCAGAAGGTCTACGCGGGCGCCGCCTACAACGCCTCGCTGCTCTGGGGCCGCCAGCTGACCCAGTACCAGGTCGTGGACGGCAAGGCCAAGCTGGTCGGCGACCTGGCCACCGACACCGGCACCCCGGCCGACGGCGGGCGCACCTGGACGTACAGGCTCAAGCAGGGCGTCGCCTGGGAGGACGGGCAGCCGATCACCGCCCAGGACGTCAAGTACGGCATCGAGCGCACCTTCGGCAAGGGCTACGAGGTCGGCCCGCCGTACTGGCCGCAGTGGCTCACGGGCGAGGCCAGCTACGAGGCGGCGCGCGCCAAGTACGCGGGCCCGCAGGCCGGCGACCTCGACGCGATCGAGACGCCGGACGAGCGCACCATCGTCTTCCACTTCCCGCAGCCGCAGGCCGACGTCCCGTACATGGCCGCGCAGTCCTCCTCCTCCCCGGTGCGCCGGGACAAGGACACCGGGACGGACTACGACCGCCTGCCGTTCGCGACCGGCCCGTACAAGATCGTCGAGCACGTCCAGAACACCCGCATGGTGCTGGAGCGCAACCCGGCCTGGAAGCCCGAGACGGACCCGATCCGCAGCCAGTACCCGGAGAAGTTCGTCTTCACGTACGGCAAGGAGGCGCTCAACCTCAACCAGGAGATCCTCTCCGGGCGGGACGGCGGCGCCAACGCCACCACCGCGGCCGACACCCTCTCCGCCGAGCTGTACCAGACCACCGACACCGACCCGAAGGCCAAGGAGCTGGTGGTCTCCGGCCGGCAGGGCGCCTTCGTCACCCAGCTGATGATCAACAACCAGCGGGTGTCGGACGTCGAGGTCCGCAAGGCGCTGCACCTGGCCTACCCGCGCCAGCAGGCCCGCCAGGTCCAGGGCGGCGCCCGGACCGGCGAACTGGCCACCACGCTCAGCTCGCCCGCGCTGATCGACTGGCAGAAGTACGACCTCTACCCGGTCAAGCCCGAGGGCGACCCGGAGGCCGCCAAGGCCCAGCTCGCCAAGGCCAAGCAGGCGCCCGGCAGCCTGACCTACGCGTACCGGAACACCCCGACCGGGCAGCGCGTCGCCCAGGTGCTGGTCGAGGGCTTCGGCAAGGCGGGCATCACCGTCGTGCCCAAGCCGATCGACCCCAAGGCCTTCCTGGACGAGGTGCACCGCGACGGCGCCCCGTACGACCTGTTCGAGGAGACCAGCTCGGTCGACTGGCCGACCCCGTCCACCCTGATCCCGTTCTCCTTCGACGGCCGGGCCGGCAGCGACATCAACTCCGCGCTCTACCGCAACCCGGAGGTCGACAAGGAGATCGACCGGATCAACCAGATCGGCGAGCCGCGCGCCAAGGCCAAGGAGCTGTACGCGCTGGAGCAGACCGTGATGAAGGACGTGCCGGTGCTGCCGTTCGCCTACCCGACGGTCAACCAGCTGCGCGGCAGCAACGTCGGCGGGGCGTTCATCCACCCGATCTACGGGACCGTCTCGCTGGCCTGGCTGTACCTGAAGTCCTGAGCCGACCGGGGCCCGCTCCCGCCGCCCGTGCGCGGGGGCGGGGGCGGGCCCCCGGTCCGCCACCGGTTGCGGTTCCGGCGCCCGGTCCTGTGTATACGGCGCCGGCC